>JAERSX010000668.1 GCA_016845285.1 Deltaproteobacteria bacterium
TCGCGGTGGCGGCCGCCGCACGGGCGGCCGCCAGCAGTGCTTTGCTGGGCACACAGCCACCGTTGAGACAGTCGCCGCCCATCAGCTCGCGCTCGACCAGGGCCACATCGGCTCCGAGCGCTGCCGCTCCGGCGGCCGCCACCAGGCCGGCCGGTCCGGCGCCGATGATCACCAGGTGGTAGCGCGCCTTCGGGCTCGGCTGAGTCCAGTCGCGCGGTCGTACGGCGGCGACGAGGCGCTGGTCATGCGCGTCGTCGAGATCGAGGCGCACGGCCACGGTGGCCCTACTCCGCGGTGGCGTCGCGCCGCATGAGCGCGTCGAGGGCCAGGCGCAGCTTCACCTTGCCGGCGGCGATGGCGGCGATGGCCTCGGTCAGGGGCAGCTCCACCTGGGCCTTGCGGGCCATGGTCAGCACGGCCTGGGCCTTCTGGAGCACGTAGTCGCTGCGGCTGCTGCCCCGGGCCAGCGCCTGACCGGCCTGGTAGCCCGGGTGATCCGAGTGGGAGCTCGAGGCCACGAGATCGCCCACGCCGGCGAGGCCGGCGAAGGTGGTCGCGTTGGCGCCGAGGGCTTCGCCCAGGCGGGCGGCCTCGGCCAGGCCGCGGGTCACGACCACGCCGTGAACTCCGAGGCCGAGGTTGAGGGCGTCTGCTGCGCCGACGGCGACCGCGAGCACGTCCACCATGGCACCGGCCAGCTCCACCCCGCGCAGATCGTTCGAGGTGTAGACCCGGCAGATGCTGGAGTGCAGGGCGTCTTGGGTCAGGTCGGCGACGGCGTCGAAGCGCGAGGCGGCGACCAGGGCGCTCGGTCGGCGGCGCATGACCTCAGCAGCGAGTGCGGGGCCTGCGATGGCGCCGACGCGCAGGCAGCGGCTCTCAGCGGTGACCACATGGCTGAGCCAGAGACCGGTCTCTGGCTCGAGACCACGAGATGCGATGACCAGGACATCTCCGGGGCCGGGGCGGCTCGCCTGGATGGTCCCGCGGACACCGCTCGGTGCGGTGGCGATGAGCACGAGGTCGCTCTCTCGCACCAGGGCTGGGAGGTTGGGGGTGCCCGGGAAGCCGCCGGGCGGGCGTCCGCGGTAGCCCATGCGGGGCTGGTGCCCAGCCTCCGCAGCGAGGGTGGCCAGCGCCTTGCCCCAGTTGCCGCTGCCGATGATGCCGACGTTCATGGGTGGGTCCCGATCTGGAGGCCCGAGTGTGCCAGGCGGTTGCCGTAGTAGAGGACGAGCTTGGGCTCGGTGGCCAGCCAGCGACCGCGGCGCTCCAGGCCCGGTCTGGCGTGGAATTGGCTGAAGCGGTCGAGGGCCTCGTCCAGCACCGCGTGTGCGCGTGTCTGGGACTGGGCGGGGGTGGGCAGGGCGAGCTGGATCTCTCCACGTGCGGCGCGTTCGTCGAGCTGCTCGAGCAGATGGCCCAGGGCCTGGAGCATCTCGCTGTTCTCGATCTGCCGCTGATCGGGCGAGAGCAGGACTCGCTGGAAGGTGTCGAGGCGGGGATGGCGCGCCTCGAGGATCTTCCAGGCGGCGTAGGAGACCAGGTGGGTGGAGACCACCACCTGGTCGCGGTGGTAGGCACCGACCAGGGCGTCGGCGAGGTGCTCGGTGTAGACCCGATCGCGCTGCTCGTCGAAGACGACACGTCCGCTGCTGTCGGCCACGTAGCCACGGCGGTCGATGTGCTGCCCAGCCTGGTCGAGGCTGTGGCCATCGTCGTCGACGGGGTTGCCCACCAGGTCCATGGGGCGGCCGAAGCGGACGAACATGCTGGCGTCGAGGTTGAGCACCCGGCTCGCGAAGCTGGCCACCACCCGGGGCTCGCTGAACTCGTCGTCGCTGATGATGTAGCGGGACTTGCCCTCTTCAGAGAGGCTGTCCTCGATGAGCGTCTCGGCCTCCAGCACGAGGCTGAAGCTCAGCGTGCAGGGCACGACCAACACCTCTGGGTGGGGTCGCCCGGCGGCGAGGCCCTGCTGCCAGGCCTGGATGGCCGTGCCCAGCAGGCCCTTCTTCAACCGACTCTCGATGCGACCCGAGCGGGAGCGGGTGCCACCGGGGAAGAACAGCGAGTGGCACCTCCGCCCGATGCTGTCGACCGAGTAGTCCTTCAGCGTGTGCTTGTAGAGGCCGTGCTTCTTGCGCCGGTCGACGGTGTAGGCACCCAGCCGGCTCATGAAGAAGGACATGGCCGGGTTGGTGAAGAGGTTCAGGCCGGCGCCGTAGATGAAGGGCGGAAGACCGGCGGCGAAGCCTGCGTACCCGATCATCGGGCTGTCGAGGTTGGAGACGTGGGTGGGCGCCAACACCAGGGTGTGGGTCTTGGCCAGCTCCTTGAGCAGCGGGACGTCGCCCTGCACGCTCATGCGGCTGGCCGGGTCGAAGCCGCCGCCCAGCAGGTCCATGGGCTGGGCTGCGGTCAGCAGACGGGTCAGGGCGCCTGGGAGGATCTTGGTGGCGAAGCGGTGGGTGCGGTGGCTGAAGCGGTTGTGGATCTCGTGGGCGTAGCCGTCCACCAGCTCCAGGATGGCGCGCTCCTGGTCTCGCCTGGCCCGACGGGTGGCCACCGCCGCCCGCTCGATGGCCTGGTGGGCGATCTTGTCCTCGTCCATCCACCGGCCACGGCTGCGCTCGAGGCGGCTGCGCTCCTGGTAGACCGCATCGGCGAGGTAGGCGTAGACCGCGTCGTCATCGAATTCATCGAGGCGGTCTTGGGCGGCTCCGCGGAGGCGTTCGGCCACCTCGCGGGTGGGGATGGGGTCGTAGATGCCGGCCACGGCGCTCTCCCTCGAGCCCTCGGCTGCGCCTGTCTGAGCGCGGCCCGGCTCGCGAGCATAGCCCCTGCTCTCGAGGCTGGGGACGATGGGTGCCTCGGTCCACTACACCACCTCCGCTCGCTCGCGCTAAGATCTTGGCTGGTGCGGTCGTGCTGCGGTGCGGCTCGGCCGCCCCGGGTGGGGCATCGGTGTCCCACCGAAGGGCCAGTCAAGTGCGTGTCCGGCCCAGGCAGGCGTGTTCGTGCGTCTCTGATGTCGGCACGGCACTTGCTTGGCACCGGGGTACGTCCCTGTCCCGGAGGAATCCATGAATCCGCCCCGCCCCGCTCGGTTGCTCCGCAGGTGCTTGTGCGCTGCGGCGCTCGCACCGGCTGTCCTGGTCGGCTGTGAAGATGTCGGCTTGGTGGCCTACTCCGACACCGCAGATGTCGGCATGTCCGCTGAGCAGCGGATGGACGTCAGCCCGGCCGACGCCATCGACTTCGGCATGGTCTCCACCAGCGGAACCTCGTCGGTCGAAGAGCTGATCCTCACGAACACCGGCACCAGCGTGTTGCCCGTGATCGACGTCTACATGGACGAGTTCACCTCCCAGGCCTACTACATCGGCGACGATCTGCCCCTTCCGCTGCGGCTCCAGCCTGGTGCGGCCTTCACCCTGGACGTCTACTTCAAGCCCTACGCCGTGGGTGAGTTCAGCGGTGGGCTCGTCATCGAGGTGGAGGACGCCGAAGAGCTCGCGGTGGTGGAGCGCGATCTCAAGGGACTGGGCTGTGAAGATGGCCAGCCTCAGGCGCAGGGCGGCTGCTGATCGCCGACGATCCCGAAGGCCCCGATCGTCTCGTGTTGATGGTCACCCGCGCGGTGTTGGCCCGCGGTCTGACCCTCGAAGAACTCGACGACGGTGGGCTGCAGCTGCGTCTACCTGGAGGCGAGTCTGCGCAGATCGGGCTCTTCAACCTGCGTCGACGCCTCGCGACGGAAGACGAAGACGACTGGCCACGGCTCATCAGCGTCCATCTCGATGCCCTGGAGTCAGCGCCGGTCACCGCGTCGAAGACAGGCCCCGGAGCGCCGGTGGTGCCCCGCTTGCTGCACCCCGAGGCCACGAAGCGCCCCTGGTCGCGTGAGCTGGTGCCTGGGCGACTGCGCCTGGCTCTGGCGGAGGACTACCCACGCTCCGTTCGCTTCCTCACGCCTCTGGACTTCGTGAACTGGGGGCGGAGTGTGCACGATCTGGAGGCCGAGGCTCGAGCGGAGCTGAAGGCTCGGAGCCGAGGGCTGGCGCTTCGCCCGACGGGCCTGGGTGGCATCGTGGAGCTCGGCGCTCCCGACGGTCTGGCGGCTGCGCGGATCTTGCTGGCCGACCAGCTCATCGCGGCGCCAGCGGGGGTGCTCGCCGCCGTTCCAGGGCGGGACGGGCTGTACATGGCGCCCCTGGTCGAGCCGCCCACGGCCGCGCAGATCGCGGCCCTGGGTCGGTTGGCCCGCCACCTCTACGACCGGGTGCCCTACCGGCTCAGCCCCCACGTCTT
>JAERSX010000669.1 GCA_016845285.1 Deltaproteobacteria bacterium
CTGATCGGCCGCCGCTTCCAGCGCACCCTGTCGCCCGGCCCGGCCCCCTCAGCCACGGCCAGCGCCCGTGCCGCTCTCGACGACGACGGCCGGGTGGCCTCGCTGCACCTCACCCTGCGCGCCGGCCCCGTGCTCGCAGCCACCACCACCACAGCGGTCGCCACCGGAGGCGCCCACATGGGCCTGGGCATCGCGCTGAACGAGGGCGTGCACACCGACCCCCTGGGCAGCCCAGACCCGCGCCTGCGGAGCCAGGGCGTGCTCAAGGAGAAGCAGACGCCCCCCATCCATGTGACCCTCGACCCGGGCCCCGGTCCCTGGGTCTCACCCGACGAGCAGGCGGCCCTGGCCATGGCGGTGGTGCCCGCAGCCATGGCGCGCGCCGTGGCCGCCGCGGGGGGCAGCACCGACCGCCTTCCCATGCGCGACAACCCCGTGTCCAAGGGCCTGGGGATCCGTCCCCCTCGCCCCTATGTGCGCAAGCGCTGAGGCCCCCGAGCTCACAGCTCGGACAGACAGGCATCCATGGCTGAAGCCACCACCTCGTGGCCCCGTGCTGTCCAGTGGCCGTCGTAGGTGAAATACAAGGGCTCGTCGCCGCGCGCAGCCTCGAGGGGTGCCACCAGGTCGCAGGCCGTCAGGCCCGCCCTCTCCACGAGCTCGCGGACCGTCCGGCCCGGGGCGTGGAGATCGGCCTCGGAGGGATCGAGACCAACGAGCTCGAAGGTGGGCCCCACGCGCTCGGTGTCGATGACGAAAGCCGGTGGTGCGATGGCCACCACCACCGGATCGCCGTTGCGCTTTGCCGTCTGTGCGAGCTCCTGGAGCGCCCCCTCCGTGTCGCGCAACAGCGCCTGGATTCGACCCGTGCCACGGCGGGTGAAGGGCATCAGCTCGCCCTGCCAGCGCTGGCGCTCGTGGCTGTCGGGCGAGGCCATGGCCGCGACCCGACCACGGATGAGCCACTGACCGTACAGGTAGGAGTGGCGCATCAGGAAGCGCGTGGTCCAGGGGGTGGGCTTGCCGTAGATGGGCTGGCCCGCCTCGCGGTTGGCCGCCCGCTGGAGCTCCATGGGGAAGCGCTGGTTGTCCTGAAGGTCGTTGCCCAAGAAGAAGGTGAGGAGCACACCGTCGAGCTCGAGCTCCTCGTCGAGGCTGGCGTAGCGACGAGCGGCCTGCCAGGTGGAGTAGCCGTCGGCACCGGCATTCCAGACCTCCCAGCCCCGCTTCTCAGCGAGCCGGCCAGCAAAGGTCTCCTCCTCGGTGACCTGGGCGGACAAGGTGAAAGAGTCGCCCACCGCCAGCCAGCGGGTGCCGCTCTTCGCGCCCACCTCAGGCCCGCGCAGGCTGTGCTCATTGAACCGGAGCGGCACCGCGTAGCCCAGCGAGCGCATCGTCCCCGAGAAGCCGGGGGTGGGCACGAAGACCAGGTCGGGATCGTTGACGTAGATGCCCTGGGGAGCGTTGTCGGGCGCGTTGAACAGGAGGTCAGCGGCACCGTGGGGCTGGACACGTCCAGCCGCGCAGTCTGCGAGCACCACGCCGGCCAGCAGGCCGCCGAACAGCAGACCCGCCCGTCCCAGCCAGACCGTCCATCTCACACCGACCCCGTTGCGCGGTGACTCATCGGCCCCCTCCACCAGGGCTGTTGAATCCACCACTGGACTGATTGCGACCTTCTTCGGGCCCCTTGCGGTTGCCATTGTACCGATCGTCGGGGCCCTTCAGGCCGCCCTGGCCGCTCTGGCCGCCCTGGCCACTCTGGCCGCCCTGGCCGCCCTGGCCGTTCTGGCCACCGGCGGGTTGGGACCCAAAGTTGCTGTTGGTGGCGAGCTGCGCGTCGAAGGCCGCCCGCGCAGCCGCGCCGGCAGCCCTCACCCGGCGCCCGGCATCGACTCGCTCCCTCTCCGTCTTCACCACATCCCAGCCATCCGGGCGCTCCTCGAGCATGGGGAAGTGGTCCGTGTACAGCGAGGCGGCACCCGTTCGACCTTGGAAGTCCGGATTGCGCTGGAAGAACGATGTCTTGAGCTGGTACAGCAGCGAGCTGGAGAAGGGGGTCACCTCGTCGGTCAGCCAGCCGCGCGGCACGACGCTGGGATCGACCAGCCGGGCGTTGGGGGTGAGCCAGTAGAAGCTGCAGTAGCTGTCCACCTTGGTGGAGTAGACGGGCAGCATTCCCTTGCCCTGGATGAGCTGGGAGGTCTGGTCGAAGGCCCCGGGAGCGCGACGGTAGAAGGAATCGCTGCGGCTACCGCAGTCGTAGTAGGCGAAGGCGTGGACCTCGGCGCTACCCCAGCCACGGGCGGGGGGATCGTAGATTCCGCGAAGCTCGACTCGATCCTCGGCCATGAGGAAGAGCCCGATGAGACCGAACTCCTCGGTGGCTGGGTAGAACACGCCCTGCTCGGCCACGACCTTGCACGCATGCCAGTCGTTCTTGGGGCAGGAGGCATCGAGCAGAGCCGAGATGTCACCGGCGTTGAAGCCCTGCCAGGTGCGCATGTAGTTCTTGATGTCGTCGCGGGGCCCGACCAGGGCGCCCTTGCCGACGCTCGTGAGCGGGAGCCAGGAGTAGCCGATGACAAACAGGAAGGGCAGCGGCAGGACCGCCAGCGCTCGGTTCATCATCACCAGCCCACACGCCGCCGCTACCCCCAGCGCGGGGATGAAGGGGGTGTAGTTGGTGAAGCCAGCGCGGAAGAGCGCGAAGAGCAGGAAGGGAATCAGCCCCCAACCCAACAGCAACGCGC
>JAERSX010000670.1 GCA_016845285.1 Deltaproteobacteria bacterium
CCCCAGAAGCCCCCCCGGCACCGCCGTGGCGGCGACCCCGATGTCGTCTCCGCCCATGTTCCCCGCAGGAGTTCCCTTGTCGCCGCCCGTCGCTCGCCTTGCTGTCGTCGCAACCCCCAAGCCCCTGCCCGCCATCGAGCAGCTTCACGAGATGCTCGCCCTCCATGGGCAGGGCCTCGATCACATCGACCTCGCCGATCTCGAACGTCGAGTCAGCAGCGCAGCACCCCGCGAACCGACCTACGAGGTCCTCCGAGACCTGGCCATTCATGCGGCCGCCGGTCTGACCTTCGCCGAGCCCCAGTACAGCAAGCTGGCCAGCCGCTTCCTGGCCGACGAGATCCGTGAAGAGGTCGAGGCCGCCGGTGCCCACACCTTCTCGCAGGCCATCAATGTGGGCCGCTCGGTGGGCCTGATCAACGACCGCCTCTGGAAGTTCGTCAGCCAGCACGGCCAGCACCTCGACGACGCAGTTCACTACGAGCGCGACACCTCCTTCGAGTACTTCGGCCTCAAGACCGTGCGTGACCGCTACCTGCTGCGGCACCCCACCAACCGTCAGGCCCTCGAGATTCCGCAGTACTTCATGATGCGTGTGGCCTGTGGCGTGTCCGACAACCTGGACGACGCCCTCGAGCTCTACGAGCTCTTCAGCAGCCTCGAGTACTTCCCCAGCTCCCCCACGCTGTTCAACGCCGGCACCAGCCGCGAGCAGCTGTCGAGCTGCTTCCTCCTCGACTCTCCCCAGGACGAGCTCGAGGACATCTACAAGCGCTACACAGACATCGCGCTGCTCTCCAAGTACGCCGGCGGTATCGGTCTCTCCTTCAGCCGCATCCGCAACGAAGGCTCTCTCATCAAGGGCACCAACGGCCACAGCCGCGGCATCGTGCCCTTCCTCAACACGCTCGACGCCTCGGTGGCCGCGGTCAACCAGGGCGGTCGGCGCAAGGGCGCCTGCTGCGTCTACCTCGAGCCCTGGCATCCCGACATCGAGAGCTTCCTCGAGCTGCGCGACAACACGGGCGACGAGTCCCGTCGCACCCACAACCTCAACATCGCCAACTGGATCCCCGACATCTTCATGGCCCGCGTCGAGGCCGACGAGATGTGGTCGTTGATCGATCCCAAGGAAGTGCCCGAGCTCGTCGACCTGCACGGCGAGGACTTCGAGGCCGCCTACCTGGCCACCGAGGCTTCGGGCAACATCGTGCGCCAGGTGCGCGCCCGCGACCTCTACGCCCGCATGATGCGGACGCTGGCCCAGACGGGCAACGGCTGGATGTGCTTCAAGGACGCCTCCAACCGCACCTGCAACCAGGCCGCCTTGCCCGGCCGCACGGTGCACCTGAGCAACCTCTGCACCGAGATCCTGGAGATCACCTCCAACGACGAGACCGCAGTCTGCAACCTGGGCTCCATCAACCTCTCGCGGCACACCAGCGAGCTGGGCGTGGACTACGAGAAGCTCGGAAAGACCGTGCGGACGGCGGTGCGGCAGCTCGACCGCGTCATCGACCGCAACCTGTACCCCATCCCCGAAGCCAAGGGCTCCAACATGCGCTGGCGTCCCGTGGGCCTCGGCTGCATGGGCCTCCAGGACGTCTTCTTCAAGCTGGGCCTGGCCTTCGACAGCGAGGATGCCCGCCGCATCAGCAAGCGCATCGCCGAGACCATCTACTTCCATGCCGTGCAGGCGAGCACCGAGCTGGCCGAGCAGTACGGAGCCCACGAGGCCTTCGCAGAGACCTGGGCTGCCCGCGGCAAGCTGCAGTTCGACCTCTGGGGCCGCGACCCCAACGCCGACATCCCCAGCCCAGGCCAGCAGGCCAACCTCTTCGGCCAGGATCCGAAGCCGCGCCACGACTGGGATGCCCTGCGCGCCCGTGTGGTCAAGAGCGGGATGCGCAACTCCCTGCTCATCGCCATCGCACCCACCGCCACCATCGCGTCCATCAACGGCTGCTACGAGTGCATCGAGCCCCAGGTGAGCAACCTCTTCAAGCGCGAGACGCTGTCGGGCGAGTTCCTCCAGGTGAACCGTTACCTGGTCGACGATCTGCGCGATCTTGGTCTCTGGACCCCGGAGATCCGGCACCAGATCAAGGCGGGCCAGGGCTCCATCCAGCACATCAGCGAGATCCCCGCCCACCTTCGGAAGCTCTACCGCACCTCGTGGGAGCTCTCCATGAAGGCCCTGATCGACCTGGCTGCTGATCGCGCTGCCTACATCGACCAGAGCCAGTCGCTGAACCTGTTCATGGAGACTCCGAACATCGGACGCCTCAGCTCCATGTACATGTACGCCTGGAAGCAGGGCGTAAAGACGACCTACTACCTGCGGTCTCGCCCAGCGACCCGCATCGCGATGACCGGCGCCCCCGCCCGTCAGGCATCCAACCTCGAGAACCCCGAGGTCTGCGAAGCCTGCCAGTAGGCAGGCCCGCCCTCGAGGGTCCACTTCCGACCCGTGGCCTCTTCGCGCCACGGCTCACCCCGTCCTCTCCTCCTCCCGCTCCACGCGGTGAAGTGAGCGCCCCATGCTGCTCGATCCCGGCCTGAACCTGACCCTGCGCCCCATGGGCTACCCGGACTTCTATGAGATGTACCGGCAGGCCATCCGCAACACCTGGACGGTCGAGGAAGTGGACTTCTCCACCGATCTCGCCGACCTGCACAGCCGCGTCGGCCCAGGTGAGCGGCACCTCATCAACCGTCTGGTCGCCTTCTTCGCGACGGGCGACTCCATCGTGTCGAACAACCTGGTCTTGAACCTGTACAAGCACGTCAACGCCCCCGAGGCGCGGATGTACCTGTCGCGACAGCTCTTCGAGGAAGCACTGCACGTGCAGTTCTACCTCACCCTGCTCGACACCTACATCCCGGATCCGGCCAAGCGTGCCGAGGCCTTCACGGCCGTCGACACCATCCCGAGCATCCAGAAGAAGGCCCAGTTCTGCATGAAGTGGATCGACTCCATCCAGGAGCTCGATGCCTGCCACACCATCGAAGATCGTCGCCGCTTCCTGCTCAACCTCATCTGCTTCGCTGCATGCATCGAGGGCCTCTTCTTCTTCGCTGCCTTCGCCTACGTGTACTTCCTGCGGAGCCGCGGCCTGCTCAACGGGCTGGCCTCGGGAACCAATTGGGTCTTCCGCGACGAGTCCATGCACATGGCCTTCGCCTTCAGCGTGGTCGAGACCGCCCGAGCCGAGGAGCCAGAGCTCTTCGACGACAGCCTGCGCGCCGACATCGTGCAGATGATGAAGGAGGCCGTGGACTGTGAGCTCACCTTCGCCGAAGACCTGCTGAGCGAGGGCGTCACGGGCCTGTCCTACGCCGATGTGAAGCAGTACCTGCAGTTCGTGGCCGACCAGCGCCTCGGGGCACTCGGCATCGAGGCCATCTACGGCAGCACCAACCCCTTCGGCTTCATGGACCTGCAGGACGTGCAGGAGCTCACCAACTTCTTCGAGCGACGCGTGTCTGCCTACCAGATGGCCGTCGACGGCGAAGTCAGCTTCAGCGAAGCCTTCTGAGCGAGCTCCGTCCTAGCTGAGGCGGGTCGCCATCGGCAGGCCCCACACGTCTCGGGACAGCTCGGGGAGCTCGTCGGCCACCGGCTCTTCGACATGGGCCGGGCCCATGTTGGCTTGGGGTGCTCGCCACAAGGTGAGCGCCTTCGTCTCGTTCGTCGAGGCCAGCTTGGCGGGGCCAATCCACAGTGAGGCGCGGCTCCAGTGCGCACCTCGCGCAGCGGCGATGATCATCACGAGGCTGCTGATGATGCCGGCGCCGGCCAACAGCTCCGCCAGGTGGAGCATGCCCGCGACCTGCGCGAGCACGATCTGACGTTGGCTCACGAGCTCCATGGCCCGGTCACCGCGCAGGTTGGCGAGAGCCTGCGCCTGAAGACCCGCGAGGGACACGGCCAGTAGCGCGAAGATCGCCACACCGAAGGCTGCGCGGGCGCCGCGGCCGAGGCGGCGGTCGATGCCGAGACGGCGGAGACTCAGGGCCCGCCCACTGCCCCAGAGGGCGATGAACACGACAGGGAGGGTGCAGGCCATCGCCCATCCCACGGAGCCCACGGCCTCCATGAGCCAGGCACGCTCGAAGGCTTCCAGCCCCCGCGCGGCGACGCCGAAGCCACCAAAGAGCGTGCCCTTGATGGAGCCAACTGCCCCCAAGACCCCGAGCGACAACAGGAGAGCAACCCCCGCGACACCCTGACCGGTGCGCCGTGTCGTTCGAGACTCACGCAGGTGGTGCAGCCCCAGGCCACAGCACAAGACGGCCGTGAGCAACACGGGCTGCGCAACAGGCCCAAAGGCATCAGCATCAAGCAGGACCATGACCAAACCCCCTGCCCCATCAATCGGATCGGGGACACTCAGGTTGAGTTCTTCCGCCCCCGGGGTGCTGGCTCAGCGTGTCTCGGCCTTTGCCTTCCGCTTCCACGCTCGGCCCTGATCCTCGACCGCCCGAGCGGCGGCGTCCTTGCCGTGGCGCCGAAGCGCATCTTCACAAGCGTCGAGGTGCTCGAAGCATTCCCTCGGTACAGCCC
>JAERSX010000671.1 GCA_016845285.1 Deltaproteobacteria bacterium
GTCTCCGTCCAAGTCGGCGTACCACTCGGAGGCGGTCCCGGTGGCCCCCTCATCGACGGTGCCATCGCAGTCGTTGTCGCGCGCGTCTGGGCACTCCGCTGCACCTGGGTTGGTGCCGCGGTCGCCGTCGTCGCAGTCCTCGTCATTGTCGACCCATCCAGCGGACGGCTCGCAGGCCTGGTAGCTCACCGTCGCATCGCCGTAGCCGTCGCCGTCGGCGTCCGCGTAGAAGGAGGCCAGGTCGACGGCGTCGGCCTGTGGGTCGCCGTTGCAGTCGTGGTCGAGCTCGTCGCAGGACTCCTCCGCTGCGGGGTGCACCGTGTCGTCGGTGTCGTCGCAGTCCAGGTCGTTGGACACCCAGCCCTCCTGCGCCTCGCAGTCCAGCTGGGTGAGGGCAGGGTCGCCGTAGCCGTCGTCGTCGGCGTCTCGGTACCAGAGGGCTCCGTCGGGGGAGCCCTCGGTGGCCTCACCGTCGCAGTTTCGGTCCCTGGAGGTGCAGTCCTCGGGCTCGCTGGGGTTCTCGCTGGCGTTCTGATCGTTGCAGTCCCCCGCCTCGAGGACCCATCCGCTGCGGGCCTCGCATGCCAGCTCGAAGGTGTCAGGATCTCCGTAGCCGTCGCCGTCTTCGTCGAGGTACCAGACCTGCCTGGGCTCGGGAAAGTCCTCGTCGATGAGGCCGTCGCAGTCCTGGTCCACTCCGTCACAGACCTCGGTGGCGCCCGGGTGGATGCTGGGGTCGGTGTCGTCGCAGTCGACCCCGGAGCTGTAGATGTCGCCGTCGGCATCCTCGGGCTCCTCGGGCCATGTGATGCCCTCCTCGAGCTCGCACTCCAGCTGGAATCGCTCGCAGATTGCGGCTGGGCCGCAGCCGGCGATGAGCGCGGCGAGGATGAGGACCCACCGCATCAGCGCACCACCAGGGGCGCGTGCCAGACGTCGTAGCCGCCGTTGCCGTCGGCGAAGACCACCCAGACGTCGCCCTCGCCGGGCTCGTCTGGCGCGGCCAGCTGGAAGTTCATGGTCGGGTCCGAGGACTTCCGGCTGCGCACATCGAAGCGCCCGAGTGTCGTCATGGGGTAGCCCGTGAAGGTGTTGTCCTGGCGGTTCTCGTTGAGGAAGCTGAGCTGGGCCACGTCGCCGGCCGCCACCTCGATGGCCTCGGCGCCGGTTGGCAGGAAGCGTTCGATGACCTCTGGGTTGAGGTTGGACTCGCCATCGAGACGCACGGGCAGGCTGCGCGAGGCCAGGCTCACGCCCGACTTCGGCAGGTCGACCATCCAGCGGCTCGGGTCGGCGAGATCGAGGGCGAGGGGGTCGTCGGCATCCAGAGACGTGCCACGGTCGAGCTGTGCGCGGATGTCAGCGATCACCGGGCACTGGTCGACCTCGCAGGCCAGCGCCCACAGACGGACCAGCCCGTCCTCCAGGAGATCCTCGGCGCGATGGTCGATGAGGTCCACCCAGGCGTCGACGTCGGCGGGGGTCTGCCAGGCGACGGATGCGTGGCGATCGATCACGGTCGGGGTCGCCATCCATGCTGCGTCGTCATCGAGCCAGAGCTCGGCGCAGTCGCCCTCGACGGAGGTGCAGCTCCAGACCGCCAGCTCGAGGTCACGGTCGATGGGGTCGCCCACAGAGACATCGAGAAACAGGGCCTCTCCGGGGGCTGGCTGTGCGGGGTCGGCCTGCACGGCCAGCACCCGCAGGTCGGTGAGCATGCTTCCGTGGAGCTGGCCGCCGCTGCACCCACTCGCGAGGCAGGCGCTCACCACTGCAGCTCCAAGCCGAAGACGGGCAGCAAGGGCAGTCCGTAGATGGGCAGCTGCTCGGCGTAGTCGGCGCTCCAGGTCACCAGCTCGACGTTGCGTCGGTTCGTGCTGTTCAGGAGCTCCAGGTAGGTGCGCAGGGTGCTGCGGCGCAGGCTCCAGCTGCGGTCCACCCGCAGATCGAGGGACCACCAGGGCTGCAGGCGCCCGCTGTTGTCGGTGTCGTAGATGGGGTACCAATCGAGCTCCTCGAGGTCTGTGACACGGTTTGTGATGGGGGTGTGGGGGTTCCCTGAGCTGACGCGAGCCCGGCCGCCGACCCGCCAGCCACCGCCCAGGGCGTGGGTGCCGACGAGCTGGGCCACCAGCGGCTGGTCGTAGGAGAAGGGGACCTCGTCCTCGCCGGGGCGCTCGCGCCGCAGGGAGCGCGACCAGGTCAAGGCCAGCCACCCCTCGGTGCGCGCGGCGTCGAGGCGAAGCAGGAGCTCGGCGCCGAAGGCCCGCCCCGTCCCCTCGTTGGCGTAGTCACCGAGATCGAGGGGGGGCTCTGGTGGTGGGCTCAGGGCGAAGACCACGCGATCTTCGTGACCGACCACGAGGTCGCCGAGCCTGGAGTGGTAGAGGCCGAGCTCAGCCTGCCAGACCGGCCCGAGGGCGCGCTGGAGGCTCAGGGTGGTCTGTAGTGCACGCTCAGAGCTGAGGTCGCTCTCCCCGAATTCCCCGACGAGCTCGCGCACCTCGGGGTACTGGCTCACCTGGCCCACGCTCGCCCGAAGCTCGGTGGCCTCGTCCAGGGCCCAGGAGCCGGCGATGCGCGGGTCGACAGCGGTGTCGGGATCACCCCCGTCGAGGCGCCGCCCCTGCACTCGCAATCCCGGCACTGCGGTGAAGCGGCCCCCGCGCTGGGTCTGCTCCAGGTATGCGGCGACGCGGCTCCAGGTGGCGTCTCCGGCCTCGGCCTCGTCGGGGAAGAGGCCGGACAGCTCGCTCATGTCGTAGACGAAGCGGTCGGCACCCACGCCCGCTTCGACACCCATCCGCCAGCCGACCCAGCCCTCGGGCAGGACGGGGCGGTTGAGCTCGATGCGCAGATCAGCGCGCTGCGAGTGCTCGGAGGCTTCGCCGACGTCATCGTCGTATGTGGCCCCGGTGTGCTCGGGGCCTCCCATGACCGACGCCTCCAGCTGCCAGCCTCCCCCGAGGTCGCGCCACGTGCCGAGGCGGGCCTTGATGAAGCGGCTCGTGGCGTCGGAGTGCGCCCAGCCGTCCTCGGCGTCGGGGTTGGCGACCCGCAGGCTGAAGCGATCCTCCGAGGCCAAGATCAGGGCATCGGTGCCGCCCCGGTCGCCCCGACGCCAGAGCCGGAGGTGCGCGTCGCTGTAGCGGGGGATGCGGAGGCTGTAG
>JAERSX010000672.1 GCA_016845285.1 Deltaproteobacteria bacterium
GGGTCTGACCGTGGCGCGCAGCTGGCTACGCGAGGCCTGGACCTGGGACTTGATCCCCGGAGAGGCCGTGCTCCACGACGTCGACGTGGAGATGCATGCCTGGCTGATCGCGCTGATCGTGCCGGCATGGCTGCTCGCACTGTCCCGTGAGGGCACCTACGCACCCAACGTGGCACGCAGTCGCCTGGGGCTGACACCGCGCCTGCTACGCGCGGGCTTCGTCGCCACCCTCGGAGTGCTCGGGCTCTGCTTTCTGGGCCACGCCACCGATTACCTGAGCCGCTCGCTCTTCGTTGGCTTCAGCGTGGCGGCGGTCTTCGCGCTGGCCGCCGGCAGGTGGGCGCTGGGCTTCTTCGTCCGCAGCCGCGGGCGGCCTCTCGATGGATGGCAGGTGCTCCTGGTGGGCAGCGTCGCAGAGGTGTCTCCCCTCCAGGACGCCATCGCGGCACACCCGGAGTGGGGAATCGAGGTGGTCGGCCGGGTCGGGGCCACTCCTCGGGACGACGGCGCGCTGGGCGGCCTCGACGCCCTCGACCCGGTCCTCGACGCTCACCCCGTCGATCAGGTCTTCGTGGCCGGTGGACGCTGGGACGAAGCGGTGCTCCAGCGGGTGGCGGACGTGTGCGAGGAGCGAGGCGTGCGCTTCGGCATGGGGGCCAACTTCCTCGGCCTACGCACCGCGAGGGCAGAGCTCGACGACCTGGAAGGCTTCCCCATCCTCACGTTCTCCAGCACCCCATCGAGCACCGATGCCCTCGCCTTGAAGCGACTCCTCGACATCGTCGGTGCCCTGTTCCTCGGAATGCTCTCGGCACCCCTGCTCGTCCTCACCCCACTCCTCATCCGCCTTCAGGACGGGGGTCCCGCGCTGTTCACCCAGGAGAGGGTCGGCCAACACGGTCGGCGCTTCCGCATGCTGAAATTCCGCTCGATGCGCGTCAACGCCGAGGCAGAGCGCGCCAGCATGGACCATCTCAACGAGATGTCCGGGCCGGTGTTCAAGGTCGGAGCAGACCCGCGCGTCACCCGCGTGGGGTCGTTGATCCGACGCTGGAGCATCGACGAGCTCCCGCAGCTCTGGAACGTGCTGCGCGGAGAGATGAGCCTCGTGGGGCCACGCCCCCCGCTCCCCGACGAGGTTGGACACTACGAGCGCTGGCAGCTGCGCCGCCTCTCCATGCAGCCTGGGCTCACCTGCATCTGGCAGGTCTCCGGGCGCAGCGAGCTCGACTTCGACGATTGGATGCGGCTCGACCTGGAGTACATCGACAACTGGTCTCTAGGCCTTGACCTCAAGCTGTTGATGATGACGGTACCGGCGGTACTCTTGGGCACCGGCGCGCGCTGAGCGCAGTCGGGCCATTACCCCGCGCCCCAGGTCCCCATGACCACCGTCCTCGATGTCGCGCCCGGGTCCCCTGAAGAGCTGGCCCGCTTCGAAGCCCTACAGGCTCGCCTCCCCGGCATGTACCAGGCCGTCGCCCTCGACGATCGCGCCCCCAACACGGTCGTGGTCGTACCGAGCCTGTCCCTGGACGCACGGGAGCTGGCCAAGATCACCGGTGTGCACCACTACGAAGAGCGCCTGCTCTTTCTGCTGATGCTCCTCCGCCGGCCACGAACTCGGGTGGTCTTCGTCACCAGCCAGCCCCTGTCCGACACGGTCATCGACTACTACCTGCACATGCTCACCGGCGTGCCCACGGCCCACGCCCGCAAGCGCCTCATCCTCTTCCACTGCTACGACGCCTCCAACTCGCCGCTGTCATCGAAGATCCTGATGCGGCCGAGGCTCATGAAGCGGATCCGCAAGGCCATCGGCCCCACAGACCGCGCCCACATGGTGTGCTTCAACAGCAGCCCGCTGGAGCGCACACTGGCCGTGGCCCTGGGTGTGCCGCTCTACGCCAACGACCCGGCTCTCAACTCACTGGGCACGAAGAGTGGCTGCCGGGAGATCTTTCGAGAGGCGGGGATCCGCTTCCCCGACGGCTTCGAGCATCTCCGCGACGCCAACGACATCGCGGATGGCCTCGCGACGCTGCAGACCCGCTACCCGGACATGCGGCGCGCCGTGGTCAAGCTCAACGACGGCTTCTCGGGGGAAGGCAACGCGCTCTTCTACTTCGACGAAGTGGACGGCAGCACCCACACCGAGCGCAAGGGCCAGATCCTGGAGCGCCTACCGCAGCTCCGCTTCGAGGCACCCGCTGAACACTGGGAGAGCTACGAGCAGAAGTTCCACGACATGGCCGGGGTCGTGGAGTGCTTCGTGGAGGGCAAGCACAAGGAGTCGCCTTCGTCCCAGAACCGGGTGAACGCCGTGGGCCAGGCCCAGTCCATCTCCACCCACGACCAGGTGCTCGGAGGCCCCTCGGGTCAGGTCTTCTTGGGCTGCACCTTCCCAGCCGACCCGCGCTACCGCCTCGAGGTCCAGGACTCCGGCATGAAGGTGGCCGAGGTGATGGCCGCCAAGGGCGTCATCGGGCGCTTCGCCACCGACTTCGTGAGCATCCCCGACGGGCAGGGTGGCTGGGAGCACTGGGCCATCGAGGTGAACCTCCGGAAGGGCGGCACCACCCATCCCTTCCTCACCCTCCGCTTCCTCACCGATGGCACCTACGACACGGCCACCGGCGAGTACCACGCCCAGAATGGCCGTCCAAAGTACTATTTCGCCTCAGATACGCTGCAAGCCGAAGAGTACAAGGGCCTGCTCCCCGAAGACCTCATCGACATCGCCGTCTACCACGACATCCACTTCCACGCGTCGACGGAGCGTGGCGTGGTGTTCCACCTCGTCGGCGCTCTCAGCGAATTCGGCAAGCTCGGCATGGTCTGTATCGGAGACAATCTCCAACAGGCACAGTTCCTGTACAACCGAACGAAGGGCGTACTAGACCGCGAAGTGGGGCGGGTCACCGACGAGACCTGACCTTTCCACCTTCCTGTCGACAGGATTGGTTGTCGGCCGCCGCGGGCGGACGTATGCTCCGCTCGGCTGGCATGGAGTGACGATGCGCCTGATGGTTTTCCTGGGTTTCCTGGCTACCGCATGTAGTGGCGGTGACTACGAAGTGGTTGCCCAAAAACGGGAACTCACCACATCCGAGCTGACATACGACGCGGGAATGGTGGCGGTCGACACACGCGAGCCCATCTACCTGTACCTGTCGAGCATCGCGCAGGGCGAGGTCACTGTCTTCGACGTCTACGTCGAGGACGAGGAGCACTGGATCGTCTACGACGACTGGAAGAACCACGACTCCGACGGTGACGGGATCAACGACTCCCAGAAGATCGCCGGAGGTGGCTCCGAGGCCGACCCTGTGTACTCAGACCAGGTCACCGTCGCCTTCGCGCCGGAGTCCGAGGACGAGTACCGCACGGTGCTCACCATCATCAGCAACGACGACCAGGTGGCCGAGCGCGACGAGGACAACCGAGGCATCTGGCGCGTCGTGCTCCGCGGCATCGGCCGCTACCCCTGTGCGTCGGTCTACCCGGACTTCTTCGACTTCGGGCCGAGCGCCGCAGGCGGCACCTTCTACGAAGATGCCTACATCCAGAACTGCGGCGTGGTGACGCTCACGGTGAGCGCCTTCGAGGTGTTCGACAGCGCGGCACTGTACGTCGACACCCCCACCCCGCTCTACGTGCTGCCCGGTGACACCGAGGACTACAGCATCGCCTACGAGCCCACGACCAGCCCAGAGCAGGCCAGCATCGGGTTCGTGGTCAACGACCCCGACTTCGCGGAGACGGTCACCGTCTACGGCAACTACTGCGAGGACTCCAACAACTACGGCTGGGACGACGACGGTGACGGCTGGTTCTACTGCGGTGGCGACTGCGACGACACAGACGGCAACGTCAGCCCCTCCGCCACGGAGAAGGCCAACGGCAAGGACGACGACTGCGACGGCGAGATCGACGAGGAAGCCAACGACCGCGACGCCGACAACGACGGCGACGGCTGGTCGGAGACCGATGGCGACTGCGACGACGCCAACGACGCGATCTCGCCCGACGCCACCGACATCCCAAATCAGATCGATGACGACTGCGACGGCCGCGTGGACGAAGGCAGTGAGTGGAGCGACGACGACGGCGACGGCATGTCGGAGCGCGAGGGCGACTGTGACGACGACGACGTCCTGACCTACCCGGGCGCCGAAGACACCCAGGACGAGAAGGACAACAACTGTGACGGCAACATCGACGAAGGCACCTACACCTTCGACGACGACGCCGATGGCTTCACCGAGCTCGACAGCCCCAACGACTGCAACGACGACGACCCCTGGACCTGGCCCGGTGCCACCGAGGACTGCGACGGCCGCGACAACGGCTGCGACGGCCTCCACGACGAGGGCGAGGACGACCCCGCGGCCGGGGCCTGCGGCCTCGTCGTCGACCGG
>JAERSX010000673.1 GCA_016845285.1 Deltaproteobacteria bacterium
GAGATGGGCTCCGCGCTCCGTTCGCTCAGGGCATGGCGGCGCCTGCGGGCCCTGTCCCGTCGCTCCTGCATTCGCTTCAGGGCGAACTCGCGCTGTTCGTGCGAGGAGCCCGACATGCCCTCCCGCGTGAAGCTCAACAGGATCGAGTCGGGATTGCGCTCGATGTGGCGAGCGGTGCCCCCGGTGCGCTGCTCCTCGAGCCACTGATGGAACGCCTCCCGATCGTCCTCCTCCATCTCCAGGACCCGCCCGCGGAACCGCGACACCGGCTCGCCCGGCAACCGGTCCTTGCGCCTGATCTCCATGCGCCCAGCCACCGTGCGGTCCCAGCCGACGAGCTCCAGCCGCCAAGCCAACTCATCGCCCACGGAGATGAGGGCATCGGCCTCGAAGGCCAGCTGGCGCTCGTCTACCTTCATGGCCTGACCGAACACGAGACCGGCTCCGGACTGGAGGCAGATCATGCCGATGCTGTTTCGGGCCACCGAGCCTCCATGCGCCTATGCCCATGGTAGAAGGGACAACCCACAATATCGCAGCGTGCACCCTCATCGGCACCGACGCTTTGCCCTTCGACACCAGAGGCCCGACCTGGGCGACTGTTCAGAAGGTCCGCAGTCGGGCCAACGCCTCGGCAAGCTCTCCACGCAGACGCGCCATGATGTCAGCGGTGGGCTCGATCTCTGCCATGCGGCCCACGATCTGGCCCACCGGCGAGGTCAGGAGCGGGTTGTCTTCACCCGTCTCGGTGGCGTGGCGGTAGATGCGCGCAACCGCTTCGGCGGTGAGCATGAATTGCAGCGGCATCGGCAGCGGAGGTGGCGTCTCATCCGCATCCCAAGCCTCCGACCAGGCCGTCCGCAGCTGCCGAGCCGGCTTGCCGCTGATCGCGCGGGAACGCACGGTGTCCCGGTAGCCAGCCCGCAACAACTTCTGCTGGATGGGCGCGATGACGTCCGACTCGGCGGCGGTGAGCCAGATCGACCCCGTCCAGACGCCCTGCGCACCCATGGCCAGAGCTGCCGCGATCTGCTGGCCACTCCCCACGCCACCGGCGGCCAGCACGGGTACATCACCCACCGCAGAGACCACCCCGGGCACCAGCACGAACGTACTGACCTCGCCGGTGTGGCCCCCCGCCTCCGTTCCCTGGGCGACCACGATGTCCACACCGGCTTCCACCTGCTTGCGCGCATGCCGCACGCTGCCCACCAGCGCAGCGACCTGTACACCCTGCGCATGAGCGTCGGCGATGACCTCGGGAGGTGGTGGCCCCAGGGCGTTGGCGACCAGGCGCACGGGGTACTCGAGGCACATGTCCACCTGCTTGCGGCTCACCGCATCGGTCCACCCCTTCAGGGCCTCGTGGGTGCGCACACCCTCCGGCAGAGGCGGCACACCATGTTCCTCGAGGAGAGCATTGACGAAGGCGCGGTGGGGCTCGGGCAGCATGCCCTCGAGCGCGGCGGCGTCCCCCATGCCACCTCCATGGCCACTCCCCACGTGGCTGGCAGGCATGACCACATCCACTCCCCAAGGGCGCCCGCCCACATGAGCGTCGATCCAAGACAACTTCTCGGCGAGCTGGTGGGCGTCGGTGGCGATGACACCCAGCACACCCATGCCACCCGCTCGACTGACTTCGACCACCACCTCTGGGCTTCGAGTGAACGCGAAGACCGGGACCTCGAGATCCAGCCGCCTGCAGAGCTCCGTCTTCATCGTTCCACTCCCTGGTTGTGAGCCGCACTAGAACATGTTCTACTGCCAGAGTAGAACATGTTCTAGGAGGGCCCATGAGCGCCCCCGGTCCCGCAACCGCCACAGCCGCCTTCGAGGACGTCGATCTCCTCGACATCGACTTCCACATGGCCGACCCCGACGCCTTCTATTCATGGCTCCTGGAGGAGCGTCCGCTCTTCTACGATCGGCGCAACGCGCTGTGGGCTGTGTCCCGCTACGCCGACGTGGTCTATGTCAGCACCCACACCGACATCTTCTGCTCACGCGAAGGGGTGGTGCCCAACATCGGCCTGGAGGACTGGCCCGACGAGGCCATGATCAACCTCGACGGCCAGGAGCACACGCTTCAGCGGCGCTTGGTGAGCAAGGGCTTCACCCCTCGTCGGATCGCCCAGTGGGAAGGACGCTGCAAGGTCTTCACCGATCAGCTCCTCGATGGCCTCAAAGATACCGACGCCTTCGACCTGGTCGGTCGCCTGGCCAGGCCGCTGCCCATGATGATGATCGGCGAGATGCTCGGCTACCCGCCCAACAAGAACATGGAGGTGATGGACCACTGCGACGTCTACACCCACGCAGGCTCGGGGCCGGATCACATCACCGAGCAGGTGGTGGACTCGTTCTCCCACTTCTGCGTCTTCCACGAAGAGCTCCTGGAGAAGAAGCGCCAGGAGCGGGGGGACGACCTGCTCAGCGTGTGGCTCGACGCCGAGATCGACGGCCAGAAGCTCTCCGAAGACAAGCTGCTCTTCGAACACAACCTGTTGCTGGTGGGTGGCTCGGAGACCACGCGCAACGCCATCAGCGTGGGACTGCTGAAGATGCTGACACAGCGCGACCAGTGGGAGCTGCTCTGTGCGAAGCCCGAGCTCCTCGGAAATGCCATCGAGGAGATGGTCCGCTGGTCCACCCCCTTCGTGCGCATGAAGCGGACGCTGGCCCGCGACCACGAGTGGTACGGCCAGACCCTCCGCGAAGGCGACCAGATCGCCATGATCTACCCGGCCGCCAATCGGGACCCGCGTGTGTTCGAGCGCCCCCTCGAGTTCGACATCACGCGCAGCTTCGACAAGCCACACCTGGCCTTCGGCTTCGGCAAGCACTACTGCCTCGGCGCATCGCTGGCGCGCCTGGAGATTCGCATCCTCATGGAGGCCTTGCTGGAGCGCATGCCCGGGTTGAGACTGGACCCGAACAATGAGCCCACTGTGAAACGATCCTCGTTCATTCGCGGACTGTCCACCCTTCCCGTCCTGGTCGACCGTCCCTGACGGGATGCCCCAGGACGGCACCCAGCTGTATGATGTTCCGGCAGGGTTGAGGCATGGCGACACTTCAGGACGAGAACGGCCAGATCGTGCGCCTGAAGGGCTGGCACACCGTCGGGCGCCTCCCGACCAGCGAGCTGCGCATCCACTCGCGCAAGATCTCGAACTTCCACGCCGTGGTCCACTGGGATGGCACGCAGTGGATCCTCAAGGACATGGGGAGCACCAACGGCACCTGGCTCGACGGTGAGCCCATCGCGGCCGGCATCAGCCGACCCCTGTCCGCAGGACAGACCATCCGCTTCGCCAACAACCACGTCTGGGAGGTCTGCAGCCTGGAGCCGCCAATGGCCACGGCCTATCCGACGGAGGGCGGCAGCCCCGTGTTGGCCAAGAATGGGCTGATCGGGCTTCCCAACAACGAGCAGCCAGAGGCGTCGATCTACCAGAGCCGCACGATGGGCTGGGTGGTCGAGCGAGAGGGCAGCATCAACCGAGTGGTGGACGCCGAGGTGGTCCCTGCCGGTGGCCGCAGCTGGCGTCTGTGCCTGCCCCAGTCCGTGCCGAACACCATCGTCCTCGCGACCCCAACCCCCAACATCAACAACATCCGCCTGCACTTCCAGGTCAGTCTCGACCAGGAGAGCATCCAGATGACGGCCTGGCACGGCAACCAGTCCATTCCGTTCCGATCCCGCGCCCACATGGAGCTGTTGCTGGTGCTGGCACGTCAGCGTATCGACGACGTGGCACGCGGCGATCTGCCCACGACCGAGCACGGCTGGCTCTACCGAGACGACCTCGCCAGGAAGCTCGCGATCTTCGACAACCGCACCTACGTCTACGTGCACCGTGCCCGCGAGCAGTTTGCACAGGCCGGTATCGAAGGGGCAGCCAGCCTCATCGAGCGCCGTCCAGACTCCGGCCAGGTGCGCATCGGCGTAGCTCGCCTCGAGGTCACAAAGGACTAGTCCAAGGGCTGTGTGGAGGCCGGCCCCCTCCGACGAGGCCAGCCGCTACGCCAGTGCATCGATGCTCTCCGACACGCTCCTTGGCTCTCCCAAGCGCACAGGCATCAGGGCCAGCCGCTTCAGACAGCTCGGCCTCCAGATCCGCCGTCCCATCTCGGCAACTCGTACATCGAGGGCAGCGATGTAGGGGGCCTGTTCGACTACCGAGAGGGGAGCCAGCTCGGTGGCATGACGCCAAGAGTGGCCACGGGCGGACCGCATGGAGAAGTCCACGAAGCGTTCGTCGGCCCGACCAGCAATCCGATCGAGGAGCCGAAGGCCAGGCATCACCTCCGCGAGCTGGTCCTGAACATCGTCGATGAGGCTCTCGAGGAGATCGTTGATTCGGAGGTAGTCGGTGCGAAGCGCGGGCAAGGCCGCTCCCGGCGCCACACGCGCGGCGGCGATGCCCAGGTCCAGGTTGATGTGTGCATTCATGCCCAGCAGCAGGTGCTGCAGCACCACAGGCTGCCAGTCTCCGGTCGCCTCGAAGGCCACCGCCCACGCCACAGAGGTCGACCGACCCGCCACGTGCGCCCGGTAGGCATCCAGGTAGAGGTTGGCAAACACGACGTCGAAGCGCTCCATCCGGGGGCCGTCCTCGAAGTCTCCCCGCTCGATGCGCTCCCACACCTCGAGGGTGACACGTCGATACAGGCTCGGAAAGAACCCCAGACGGCTGGCCTGCCG
>JAERSX010000674.1 GCA_016845285.1 Deltaproteobacteria bacterium
GATGAGGGCTCCGTCTCGGGTGCCTCCGCAGGCGCGACGTCGGAGTCGTCCATGACTGGCTTCAGCTCACGGAGCGCCCGCTCGACGTTGTAGGCCACATACGCATCGTCGGTGTCCCTCAGGGAGGTCAGCAAGGGCAGGGCCCGGCCATCTCCGATGTTGCCCAGCGCCCAGATGACGTTGAGGGTGGGGCGATCGGCACCGTTGGTCTCGAGGTGAGCGAGCAAGACCGGCACGGCGCGAGGGTCGGCCAGCCGGCCCAAGGCATCGATGGCGGCAGAGACCACGTCGGCTTCAGGATCTCGCTGGACCACCTCGATGAGCGCCGGCACCGCGTCGACGGCCTCCAGCTCGGCGAGGCTGTCCACTGCGTGCTCGCGCACCCGCGCGGACGGATCGAGCTGAATGGCCACGACGAGCGCCTTGATCACAGCGTCATCGTCGTGTTTACGCGCCATCTTGGCGGAGTCTTCCCGTACGACGGGGTTGTCGGAGCTGAGGTTGGCGGCGATGTCGTCGGCGGCCGGGCCACATCCGCACACCAGCCACATGGCGAGCGGTGCACAGACCCACGACCTGCGGATGCTCACGCCGCACCCCCGGTGCTCGGCGCCACCTGCTTGGCCGGCCCGTCGTCCAGGTAGGCCTTGTAGGCCTTGGCGTACTGGCCATAGCCAGCCGTGTAGAAGTCCATCTTGTTGAGGATGACCCCCACAGGCTCGATGCCAGCCGCCAGGTAGCGCTCTCGGAGCTCGGCCACGAGCTTGCGACTGGTCTTGCCGCTCTCGATGACCAGCACCATGCCGTCGATGGCACGAGCGATGACCACGGCATCGTTGACCACCAGGGACGGCGGGGTGTCCACGATGACCACGTCGTAGGTCTTGCCCATGTCGAGGAGCAGCTGGCGTAGGCGAAGACTCTCCACCATGCGGGCCGGGTCCTGGGGGATGGCGCCGCTGGTCAGCACCTTGAGGCGCTCCTGCGGGGTCTCCTGGGTGGCCTCGACCGCCTCGCTTCGACGGGTGAGCACGTCGGTGAGACCGACGTGGTTGGACGTCGTAGAGAAGTGGCGATGCTGGGCAGGACGGCGCAGGTCGCAGTCCACGATGAGGACCTTCTTGCCCTCGCGCGCGAAGCTGATGGCAAGGTTCATCGAGCAGGTGCTCTTGCCCTCACCCGGCACAGCCGAAGACACCCCGATGAGGGTCAGGGGCTTGTCGAGAGATGCGTAGAGCAAGCCGTTTCGGATGGTGCGGTATGCCTCGGACACCGGATGAGTGGTGGCCAGCTCGGTCAGCATCCGCCGCCCACCCGGGCCCTTGAAGCGGGGCACGACCCCCAGACGCACGATGTCCCAGACGTCGTCGAGATCTTCGGGAGTCTTGATGGTGTCGTCGACGTACTCGAAGACAAAGGCGAGGGCGAGGCCGAAGAAGCCACCCAGCGCGCCGCCGAGGATGATGTTGACGAGGATCTTGGGGCTGCTGTGCTTGTCGGGGGCGCGTGCAGGCTCGACGAGCTGGAAGTCGCTCACGAGCATGGCCTCGGCCACGCCGATCTGGTACCGCTGCTCTTGGAGGCTCTTGTAGACGGTCTCGGCGGCAGTGGCTGCGAGCTGCAGCTGGGCAAGGCGCCGCACCTTGTCGGGATAGCTGGCGAATTCTTCCGTCGTCCGGGCGATGCCCGCGTCGATCTCACGGCCCTTCTGGGTGAGTCCGACCAGCTGTGACTCGAGGCTGTGGACCGTGGGGTCGAGGGCATGCTGCTCGTCGAGCGCCCGCCCCAACTCGGCCTCTGTCTCGGCGATCAGCTCGTCGACACGCCGAATATCCGGGTGCTTATCGGTCTTCGTGGTGAGCTCACGGGCCCGCTCTTGGCGCTGGCTGAGGAGGGTGTCCTGCAGGGCGGACACGCGACCATTCAGCGCGGCGGTGGCAGGCGAGACGGCGCCGACACCCTCGCGCCCCTGGTAGGCCCGCTGCTCGTTGAGACGTCCGCGCACCTCCTGGATGGCCGCGGCGTTCTGCTCGTAGGCCAGCATCAGCTCGTTCAGCCGAGAGATTGCGGCGCGCATCTCGCTGTCGAGATCGACCACGTCCTCCTCGTGTTTGGCTGTGGCCATCTGGGCGAGGGCCCGATCGAACTCGCTCTCGACGACCTGGAGTTGCTCCTCGATGAAGACCCGGGCACCTCGTGTGTCTGCGACGGCCCGTGCCTGGCTCCGCTGCGTGGCCACCCTGACCGTGGTGTCGGCCAGCAGACGCGCGAGCTCCGGATCATCGGCGCGCGCATCGAAGATGAGCAGGTCGGTGCCCTGTTGCTGAACCACGGCGATCTGGGGCTTGGCCTCGAGCTCGCCGGTGAGCCCCGACACCAGGATCTCTTCGGGGGCGTAGAGCCGGCCGTCGCTGTTGCGCAGCTGAAGCCGCCAGATCACCTCTTCGAGCACAGGCCGGGTGGTCGCCAGCTGGATCTTGTTGGTGATGTCGTCGGTGGCGCTGCTGAGCCCCTGCGCCACCTCGCTCAACCCGAGGTCCGACAGGATGGACAGGGATGAGTCGCTGCTCGAGACCAGGACGCGCGCACTGGCCTTGTAGTTCTTGGGCAGCACCATCGCGAGCACCGCGGCGCCCACCGTGAAGCTGACCACCGCCCACAGCACCAACCAGCGACGTCTCAGCAGCGCTGTGTAGAGGCGAAGGAGCTCCATCCCCGAGGTCATATCACCTGGGCAGCAGACCGTATACGTCGTCGCTGTGGACCTCCTCAGCACACAGCAAGCGCTGTTGGCCTTGCACCACGGCCTCCGGTCGGGCATACCCGCATGACGAGGACGTCGTAGCGACCTCCACTCCGACGCCAAAGCTGGTGTCGGGTTCGACCACGACAGGAGAGTCCATGCGCCGCGCCACCGCGATGACGGCCCTGCTGCTCATGGCCTGCACGACCACCCAAAAGCGCGTGCCCAACATCGCAGAGGTCGATCCCGCCGTGCGCCGGGTGCCCACTCCCGAAGAGTTTCGCCTCGGGCCCGGCGATCGCATCGCCATCGACGTCTGGCGGCACAACGATCTCGACATGGAGATCACCATCGCGCCCGATGGCACGATCTCCTACCCCCTGGTGGGGCCGGTCGTCGCAGCAGGCATGACCTACCCCGAGCTGGTGGAGGTGCTCACGGTGGCCATCGCCGAGTACTACGACGACCCCCAGGTCGCGGTGAACATCGTGGAGCTCCAGAGCCAGAAGGTGATCGTCCTCGGCGAAGTCGCCACCCCGTCGGTCCTCCAGCTGAGCGGCGAGATGTCGATCCTCGAGGCGCTGACCGTCACCGGCGGCATCAACAGCTCGTCACGCACCGACAACATCCTGCTCATCCGTGGTGGCCTCGAGTCCCCAGAGCTCTACACCGTCGATGTACAAGCCATCTACACCGAAGGTGCCCTCGATCAGGTGGTCTACCTCCAGCGCGGCGACGTCATCGTGGTGCCCACCCGAACCATCACGAACATCGGTCGCTACTTCCGCGAGGTTCAGACCATCCTCGCGC
>JAERSX010000675.1 GCA_016845285.1 Deltaproteobacteria bacterium
ACCCTGCTCCAGCCCCCTCCCCCCGACCTGATCTCCGGGCCCAGCCGCTCCTTCTACAGCGACCGGGGTCAGGTCATGGTCATCGCCGAAGGCGCACCGGGTACCGCCATGCCGCCATTCGGTCGAAGTCTGCTCGAGGCCGATCTGCGTGCGGTCTACGCCCACATCGTGGCCCTGAGAGCCGCCAGCCCCTGAGCCTCTGGGCTCTGCCCCCTTGACGTCCCGGCGATCGGCGCCTACCGCTGAGGCCGATCGCGCAGCCCACGCGCACGCCATCTCTGCATCCAGACCCTCGGAGTCTCCATGGAATCCCACCGCTTCAACGCCGACGTGCGCCAGATCCTCGATCTGGTCACCCACTCCCTCTACAGCGACCGCGAGATCTTTCTCCGCGAGCTCGTGAGCAACGCCAGCGACGCTCTCGACCGGGCCCGCTTCGAGAGCCTCAGCAACGAAGACCTCCGCTCCGTCGAGGGCGAGCCGGGCATCCGCATCTCCGTCGACACCGATGCCCACACCATCACCATCGAGGACGACGGGATCGGCCTCACCGCCGACGAGGCCCGCGAGCACCTCGGCACCATCGCCCACTCGGGTACCCGCGCCTTCGCGGAAGCCCTCAAGGAGAAGGGCGAGGGCAGCAGTGGCCTGGTCGGCCAGTTCGGTGTCGGCTTCTACTCCAGCTTCATGGTGGCCGACAAGGTGGTCGTCGAGACGCTGAGCGCCCGGCCCGACAGCGAGGCGGTCCGGTGGAGCTGCGACGGCGGTGAGGACTACGCACTGGAGCCAGGTAGCCGCGAGGTCCGCGGCACCTCGGTGACCCTGCACCTGCGCGAAGACGCCCAGGAGTTCGGCGAGCTCGACGAGATCAAGCAGATCGTCCAGCGCCACTCCGACTTCGTGAGCTGGCCCATCCTCATCGAGGACGAGCGGGCCAACCAGGAGGCTGCGCTCTGGACCCGCAACCCCAGCGAGGTCGAGGACGACGACTACCAGGCCTTCTACCGGCACGTCTCAGGCGACTGGCAGGACGCACTGACCTGGGTCCACTTCCGGGCCGAGGGCACCCTCGAGTACCAGGCCGTGCTCTTCGTGCCCCAGAAGCGCCCCTACGAGCTCGATCGCCTCGACTACAAGGTGGGACTCAAGCTCTTCCAGAAGCGGGTGAAGATCCTCGACAACGCCGATCAGCTCCTGCCCCGCTACCTGCGCTGGATCCGCGGGGTGGTCGACAGCCCGGACGTACAGCTCAACGTGAGCCGGGAGATCCTCCAGCAGACGCCGGTGCTCGCCAGCATCAAGAAGCAGCTCACCAAGAAGGTGCTCAAGCAGCTCAAGACGCTCAGCAAGAAAGATCCGGCGAAGTACGGCGACTTCTGGACCGAGTTCGGTCACATCCTCAAGGAAGGCTTCCACGAGGATGCCGATCAGAAGGGCCTGCTCACCGATCTGCTCCGGTTCCGTACCACCACCTCGGACGGCGAGCTGCGCAGCCTGGCCGAGATCAAGGCCGACCTGAAGGAGGGTCAGGACACCATCTGGTTCCTGGCCGACGTGGACAAGGCCCGCATCGCCAAGAACCCCATGCTCGAGTCCTTCCGCAAGAAGGACTGGGAGGTCCTGCTGCTGGACGAGCCCGTGGACGAGTGGGTGGTGATGCACCTGCGCGAGTTCGACGAGGTCCCGCTCAAGAGCGTGGCCCACGGCGAGCTGCCCGAGGAAGAGTCCGAGGACGACGACCCCATCGCCGAGGCCGCCAAGGCCCAGGCCAAGCCACTGGTCGACTGGATGAAGACCCTCCTCGGCGAGTCCGTCGCCGACGTGCGCCTCAGCAACCGACTGACCGAGTCGCCCTCGGTCCTGGTCAACCAGGAAGGCGCCATGGGCGCCAACCTCGAGCGCATCCTCCAGGCCGCCAACCAGGAGGTCGGTGCCCAGAAGCGGGTCCTCGAGATCAACGCCGAGCACCCCATGGTCAAGACCCTGGCGCGCCTGAACGGCGAGGGCAAGACCGGCATCGAGCCCTTCGCCCGCCTGCTGCTCGACCACGCCGCCATCGCCGAAGGGCGCATGGACGACGCCGAGGGCTTTGCTGGACGACTCCAGTCACTGATGGAGAAGGCCGCCGAGGCGCTCTGAGGGCGTCAGCGAACCCCCTCAGGCGCAGGACGCTGCGCCTGAGGCCTACACCTCACTCCGAGGGGATCTCGCGGGGCCGGTGTCGCACGGAGCCCTGCCCCGGCTTGCTGCCGATGCCGGCGCCGCCGAAGACGACACCCAGCGCGAGGTCGGTGCGCCAGCCTGCGCCCTGAGCCCACTCGGGCCCCCCGCTGGCTTCGACGAACCACACGGATGCCGGCCGAGCACCGAAGCCACCGCTGATGGCCGTCCAGGAGCCGATCTCGCCATCACGGCTCGAGATGCCGGTGTTGAAGCGACCCAGCAGGTACAAGCCTTCGCCATCGCTGGGCGACAGGAAGAACATTCGGCCAGCGAGCCCCAGACCCGCGTCCCAGGCACCTGCGAAGTCTGCGTCTCCCTGCACCTCGAGGGAGGCGGCAGAAACAGGCTCGAAGCCGATGCGCAGGCCAGGGCGAGCGCCAATCTCGGTGCCCCCGACCACGCCGATGGTGGGCGAAACGGTGAGTGACTGAGCCTGGGCCACGCCGCCGAGGCCGATCCCGGCCGCCAACAGCCCTGCCGCTACCACTGGTAGACCGCCTCGGCTCCGAACTGCGGCCGGACCAGCTGGATGTCGTCCCTGATGGCGTTTGCATATGCCTTGAAGGACTGCGCCTTGCCGCTCAGGCGGAGGCCGATCTTGTCCTTCCGCAGGAGCAGATCGGCACCGCCGATGAGCGCTGGGTTGATGTACAGCGCGTCTTCGTAGGCAGCATCTTCCACCCAGACCACGCCGAAGCCGAGCCGGCCGGTGAGGTCCCAGGTGAAGTCTCCCTTGTAGCGATGGGGGACCCGCAGTCCCGGCGTCACGTAGAGGCCATGGCGCAGCGAGAACCAGTCTTCAGGGGCTGTACGCGGATCTCCGGTGGGGGTGTCACCCGTCGGCGCCATGGGGCTCATGTAGGCCCCCAGGTCGACGTAGACCAGACGGGTCAGGCGGCTGTCGAAGCCACCCCCGACCCCGATGTTGCCGAAGTCTGCGACGGACAGCCCGGCGTGGACCCGGTTGAGTGGATCGAGGGGCATCCGCCGAGCCTCGGCGAGCGAAGGCAGCATCAACAGCAACAGCGCAACCAGGAAGCGGGACACAGACTCCTCCCTTCGGATCCATATAGCCGGGGCTCCTCCCCCTTGGGTGCAATCTCGTGTCGCGGTCGTTCACCCGTCGACCCAGTCGGGGTCTACAAGGCAACGCCTCGGGCCCAGGTCAGCCCCGAACCTTCCCGAAGAGATGGTCGCCCACGTGGTCGAGGGCCTCGAGATCGTGGACCTCGCCCTGCAGACGGGGCACCGTCCACTGCACCTGGACCGCCGACATGTGGCGCCGCAGCTCGCGCACGAAGGCGGCCTCGCGCTCGGACAGTTCCCGCAGCCGACGATGGGCGGCGCCGAGGCGAGCCATGAGCTGAGCGGCCGTGTGCGGCTGGAGGTCTTCGGCCAGCTTGCCGGCGCGGTCGCCCAAGATCTCGTGGGGATCGAGCCCCTTGCCCAGCGTCTCGTGCCGCTGGTTCACGATGACGCCCGGGTTGGGCATGCGCCGTGCCCTCAGCTCGTCCACGAAGTAGGTCGCGACCTCGATGCTGGGCTCGTTGGGCGCACACACCACCAGGAAGGCCGTGTCCTTGGAGTGGAAGAGCTCCATCACCGCTTCGTGCCGCTCGCGGAAGCCGTCGTACAGATCACGAAACAGGATGAAGAACTGGTTGAGCTCCTGGAGGAACTCCTTGCCGAAGATGTAGGCGAGCAGCCGGAAGACCACCGCCGAGGTGCCCACCAAGATCTTCCCGAAGACCCGACCCTCTTCGTAGGGCGTCAAGAACCACTTCATGATGCGCTCGTCGGTGAAGCGCGCCAAGCGGCCGGGGGCCTCGAGGAAGTCGAGGGCATTCTTCACGGGCGGCGTGTCGAGCACGACCAGGTCGTACTTGCCGGAGTTGACCACGTCGAAGAGCTTCTCGGTGGCCATGTAGTCTTGGGAGCCGGCCACGTTGTCGGCGATGGTCCGGTAGACCCGGTTGCCCAGGATCCGCTGCCTGGCGTCCTCGTCCGGCGTCAGACGCAGGATGAGATCGTCGAAGGTACGGCGGTTGTCGAGCATCATCGCCCAGAGCTCGCCGTCGGCCTCGCCCCCCAGTGTCTTCAGGTCGATGCGCTTGACATCGTTGCCGAATCGCTGGAGGCCCAGGGAGTTCGCCAGACGCTTGGCCGGGTCGATGGTGAGCACCAACACCCGCCGACCTTCTCGGGCCGCCCGCAAGGCGATGGCGGCCGAGGTGGTGGTCTTGCCCACACCACCGGAGCCCACACAGATCAGGAGGCGGCTGTCATCGATGAGCTTACCGAGCTTCACGAGTTCTGCTCCGCGAGCTCATAGCGAGCCAAGGCTGCCGCCATCTGTTGGACCAGGCGTTCCGGCCCACCATCGAAGCCACCCAGTGCACCCAGACGGGGAAAGCTCACCACTTGGGTGCCGATCTCTGCCTTGAGGCGATCGGTGGCCGCGGCCGTCGCGCGCTCCAGATCCGCCTCCCACGAGCCGGCCCGCAGCAGCTCCGCGACCTCGTCTCCTTCGGCGTGCTCGGCCTCGGCGAGTCGCGCGATGAGCGTCTGCTCATCATCGGTGAGCGTCGGGGCGGCGCAGCGGTTCAGCGCGACCAGCGGGATCTGAACCTCGGGCACCTGCTTGCGCAGGTCCTGCCACAGCTCGATGGTCTCGTTGACGACCATCTCCTCGGGCAGGCCCATGACGATGAGCGCGGTGCGGGGATCCTTGAAGACCTCGAGGACCTCTTCGGAGCGCTCGCGAACAGGGCCGGTGCGCATCAGCCGCACTGCGATGTGGGGCACGCTCAGCAGCGAGAGCGCATGACCGCTGGCCGGCATGTCCACGATGACCTGGTCGTAGTGGTCGAGCAGCGTCACGAGCCGCGACAGGATGACCGTCTCGCGAGCGCCGGGCGTAGCCTCCAGGAACAGCTGCACGATGCGGTTGGCCAGCACCAGGCGTACCACCCGCTTGGCCGGAATGATGTGGTACAGCCACTCCTCGAGGGCTTCCTTCCAGGTCACGTTCGATGCGTCGAGGTTGGTGCCCACCGAGACCGGCGCGTAGGCCGGAGCACGGCCCAAGACCGAGGTCAGGGCGGGGCGGTGGCTGTCGACCTCGGCGATGACCACACGGCGGCCACGATTGGCCGAGAGCCGTGCCAGCGCTGCAGCGAAGCTCGTCTTGCCGGTTCCCCCCTTGCCAGTGACAAAGATCAAGCGGCAGCGGAGGAGC
>JAERSX010000676.1 GCA_016845285.1 Deltaproteobacteria bacterium
GACCGAGACCGGCCCCTCCCTCGCCCGGAGCGAGGATCTCGTGCCCCATCATCCGGGGCTCGCGGCCTTCATCTGCGAGGGCGCCTTGCTTACCTGGGTGGGCGATCTGCTCGGGGAGCCCGCGGTCCTCTACAAGGAGAAGATCAACCACAAGCAGCCGGGTGGTGCTGGCTTTGCCCCCCACCAGGACGCCCCGGCCTACCGCTTCGTCGACCACCACATCTCGGTGATGGTCCCCCTCGACCCGGCCATCCAGCAGAGCGGCGGCTTGTCCTTCGCGCGTGGACACAGTCGAGGCCGGCTGCCCGAGGAGCGGGGTCGCCTCACCCCCGATGTCGTCGTGGAGCTCGACTGGCAGCCCGTCGACGCCATGCCGGGCGACATCGTGCTCTTCGACAGCTTCGCGCCTCACCGCAGCGGCACGAACACCTCTCCTCGCCCCCGCCGCGCCTTCTACCTGACCTACAACGCCGCCTCGGCCGGCGATCATCGCGACCGCTACTACGCCGACAAGCGCGCCGAATTCGCCAGCGAGGGCCACAGCTTCGACGGCGAGCGGGCCCGCATCAGCGTCAACGACGACTTCCTGGGGCGTCCGGCCGCGCAGCCACCGCCGCCGGTTCGTCCACTCTCCGAGCTCCTCGAGCGCTACGGCAGCCCGCAGGCCCAGCAGCTCTACGACGAGGCCATCACCGAGCTGGAGCACGGGCTCCAGTGTGCGGCCTTGGCTGTACGCGACGGGGCGAGCGAGGCGACGGTGGCGGCGGCCTTGCTCCACGACGTGGGCCACCTCCTCATCGGTGACCTGTTTCCCATCGAGGCCACCCTCGACAAGGACTGGAAGCACGAGGACGTGGGCGCCCGCTACCTGGCCCGCTGGTTCGGCCCCGAGGTCACGGAGCCGGTGCGCATGCACGTGGCGGCCAAGCGCTACCTCGTGGCCGCCGAGGCGGACTATGGCGCGGGCTTGTCGCCCTCGTCGGTGCGCAGCCTGGCGGTCCAGGGTGGGCCCATGAGCCCCGAAGAACAGGCGGCCTTCGAGGCGCTGCCCGGGTTCGCGGGGGCGGTGGCCGTGCGCCGCTGGGACGACGAGGGCAAGGACCCCGAGCTCGAGGTCCCCCCCTTCTCCCACTACGTGCAGCTGCTGCAACGCCTGGCACGCTGAGGCCGCCCAGAGCGGCGGCCCGCCTCAGCGATCGACCGTGCCCGCCGGTGCGTGACAGAAGGCACAGCCGTAGGTCTGGTTGGCGTAGACCATGTTGAAGGCGCTTCCGTCCTCGCCCAGATCGGCGAAGGGCTGGGCGAACGCCTCGATGTCGTCGGCCGCATCCGCTGCGATGTCGCGGTACGGCCAGTCGTCGGCACCTGGCGCCTGGAGCGAGGCCTCCATGTAGGCCTGGGCGGTGTCCAGCTCGCCCACACGCGCGTAGGCCTCGCCGAAGTGGTACTCGAGACCGGGGCGGGCGAAGGGGGCGGTGGGCGTGTTCTGATCGCAGAAGTCGACGCCCTCACAGACCCACTCGGCCATGAGCGCGATGGTCTTGTGGGGAGCGCCGGTCTCGAGGGGCAGCCCGATGGTGGTGCCCGAGACCGAGAGCACGTTGCCCAATGGGTTGAGGGCCACGTTCTCCCAGGCCGACGCCAACGCTGCCTCGAGGGCCACGTCATCGCTCATGATGTGGGCGAAGGCGATCTCCATCGTGTCCTTCCACGTGGGCATGATGGTGTCGGCGGGATCGAGCACCATGGCGCGCTCGATGTCGGGGATCACCTCCATGATGTAGCGGGTCTCTTCGTTCTCGATGCCCAGCGCCATGGCCAGCTGGCCGTGCTGGAAGTAGAGCCGCGCCACCTGCTCCGGATCGGCGGGTGGGTCTCCCTCGTGCTCGGCGATGAGGGCACCGATGAGCTCGTAGGCCGCGATGCGCTCGGGCGTGCTGCGGGCCGTCTGGAGCGCGGTCCAGAAGACCTCTTCGCCGCAGGCCTGGGCCTCGCTCGCGTCGAGGCCAGCGCAGTCTACGGGCCACTCGGCCTCGGGAACTCCCGTGTCGGTGGGGGCGGGATCAGCGGCACAGGCCGTGAGCCAGACCAGCGGGAGGATGGCGGCTGTCGGGTGGTGGAGACGCGCCATCAGAAGGGCATCACGGCGTTGAGCACCAGGTCGACCTCGTACTCGCCCGGCTCGGGCAGGTCCACGGTCGGTACCCCCACCGTCTCGAAGGTGAAGAGATCTCCCTGATCGGGGGAGGGATCGGCTTCGGTCGCGGTGCCGTTGTCGTCGAGGAAGGCGACCAGGTAGTACTCGCCGTCGCGGGGCTCGATGTCGGTGATCTCGTAGGCCACCTCGGCGCCGCCACCGCTGAAGTCGACATCGGTGAGGAGGGCCAGGCCGGCGACCTCTGCGCTGTCGGTGGCCCAGACGGGGTCATCGGTGAAGACGGCGATGTAGATGTGGCCGATGCCGCCAGACTGGGGGTCGGCCGTGCGGGTGACGGTGCCCATCAGGGTGGCCG
>JAERSX010000677.1 GCA_016845285.1 Deltaproteobacteria bacterium
CGGCGACCACCGCCGCTCCGGCCACCCCGGCCGCTCCGGCCACACAGCCCAGGCCGAACATGGGCACGCGCTTGACGTCGGTTCGGAGCCCGAGGCGGTTGATCAGGCGCGCCTCGATGGAGGGGGCGGCGATGCCTGTGACCGTGGTGAAGAAGATGGCATCGACGTCGCTCGGCACGAGGCCTGCTTGCTCCAGGCCCTCGCGCACGGCCTGCTCGCCCACCTGTTGGGCGACCCGGATCCAGGCGTCGTTGGCCTCCCCGAAGCCCGAGATCTGAGCGTACTCCTCCATGGGCAGGGCCAGGTTCCGTCCCCCGACCTGCACGGCCTTGTGGAGCTGCTCCACACGCCGCGGGTTGAAGTGGGTACGCGACCAGAACTCCGTGAAGGCCGCGATGAGCGCGTCCTGCTCGTAGCGGTGTGGTGGAAGCGCCGTTCCGATGGCGGCAATCTGCATGGGCGGCGTCTAGCCCGTTTGGCCGGGTCTCAGCAGTCGCCACTGCTCTCTTCGCCGTTGTCGCAGACGTAGGTGTAGGTGCAGTCGTCCTCGAGGGTGCTGTCGCGCACGTAGTCGCAGGTGACTTCGGTGCCGTCGTCATCCCAGTAGGTGTAGATGCCGGTGGCCGAGCCGTCGTAGGCGTAGGTCGCCACGAAGGTCATCACCAGCTCGTCGTCCAGGTCGTAGCCTTCGCGATCGGTCTCGTGGCCGCCGTGCATGGCCCAGAGGTACGCACTCTCGTAGCGACGGTCGTCGGTGATGTCGGTCGAGGTGCGCTCGTGGGTGCCGTCGGCGAAGTAGGTCCCTGCGGCGGTGTAGCGGCCATCATCGAGGTCGATGGTGTAGGTCGTCTGCAGGTCGGAGGTCGAGACGCGCTGCTCCACCCACGGGTCGCCGTCGTGGGTGGTCTCCAGCTCTTGGGCGATACGGTCGTTGCTCTCGATGGTGGAGTACCAGGTGTAGGTGCCGGGAAAGGCCCCGGAGTCTCCCTGGTAGCCGAGGTCGGCGGTCGAGGTGCAGCCGCTGCGCACGTAGTCTCGTTCCCAAGTCCGCTCTACGTCGAAGACGTCGAGGTAGGCGGTGGTGTAGCTGGCCTCGAAGTCGCCGCCGCCGTTGGCGGTGTACGTACCCTCCTCGTGGGATGACACGTACTTGTGGCCCTCTGCGTAGGTGGTGTCAAAGGAGAACTCGCCCGTGCCGGCGTCGTAGGTCCCGGTGCGGCGGTCCCGCTGCACGTCGGTGGGTTCATAGTCGATGTTGCCGCTGCCATCGGCCTGTGCGACCACCCAGGGAAGCGACTCTCTCCAGGTGTCGGTGTCGTAGGCGCAGGTGGCCGAGTCGTCTCCCCCTCCGGCATCGTCGTCGTCGTCGGGCTTGTCGGTGTCGCGTGGGCCCAAGCAGGCGGCGAGAAAGACGCAGACCATGAGTTGTCGCATGAAGAACTCCAGAGTCAGTTGTCGCTGCCCGCACAGATGGTGGCGGTGTCACCGGAGACCCGGAAGCGCAGCCCGCTCGTTCCAGCGCGGTGGGCATAGTAGACCGTCAGGGGCTGCTGGCCGGCCTCGAGCTCGACGGTGTACACCTCGGGCTCGAAGTCCTCGCTGTGCACCGCCAGCACGGTCTCGGTGCCCGTGACCACCCAGAGGTCTGTGCTCGCGCCTGCCACGAAGTCGACGGGGCCATCGTCCCAGACGCGGATCCAGGCACGCCACACCCCGGAGAACCAGGCGGGGTCCTCGGCGAGGCCGTCATCGACGGGCCACCAGCCGCTGCCCTGGTCGAGCGAGGCCTCGTACTGGCTGTAGCTGAGGTAGTCCTCGTCGAACCAGTCGACGGTCTCCCACGACTCGAAGAGGCCGTCGGATTCGAGGTCAGGGTGGTCGGCCGGCAGGTTGTAGTACCAGCCCGTGTAGCCCCCTGCGCAGTCGGTCCAGTCCGGTGGCTCTGCGTGGTCGTCCTCCTCCGAGCCTGGGGGGTCGGCGGTGGGCGGTGGCGGCTTCTCGTGCACCACGTACTCGGAGCAACCTGCCAGCAAGAGTCCGATGAGTCCGAGCTTCATAGGTTCTCCGCCACGTCACAGGCCATCCACTCGGCGAGCTTCTCACGCTCCTCGGCCGACGGGCCGCCGCCCGGGGGCATGGTCTCTTCGCCTGTACGGACCTCGATACGCTCGGCCCAGTTGAGCACATCTCCCCAGGTGTCGAAGTCCACACCCAGGGGTGCTCCCTCCCGTTGTTCTTCGGGCAGGAGTGCGCCGTGGCAGCCGGTGCAGTGGGTCCTCAGGAAGCCCTGGCCGAAGTTCTCGTAGGTCAGCGGTGGCGTGCGGTCACACGTCTCGGTGGCGGAGTCGTCTCCACCCTCGCCGCAGGCCAGCAACACCAAGAGCCAGATCAAGCCAGCAAGGCCTCGAGCACCGGGACGCCGGGTAGGACCGTCTCCGGGTCGATGCCGCCCAGCTTCAGCAGGGCCACGCCCACGTTCTCGCTCCCGATGATGTCGCCGCTGTCGCTCAGGGCGCCGGTGGAGAAGTTGGTGGGCAGGCCGACCAAGCCGTCGTCGCTGCCGCCGATGAGGCGGTTTCCGCGTACACCCGAGCCCACCACCATGGTTGAGTTGTAGGGCCAGTGGTCCTTGCCCATGGCGCCGTTGAG
>JAERSX010000678.1 GCA_016845285.1 Deltaproteobacteria bacterium
GGTGGAAGAGCCTGGCTGTCCTGTGGGGGTCTGCGGGCTTCATGCGGGGGCGGTGGGCTGGGTACCCTTTTCCAGGCCCGCGTCGGTGGGCGTGGAGCTCCCCTCACAGCGCCAGTCCCATCACGGAGGCTTCAAGAGGGAAGATGTCGACAATGCCCGGTGCGCACCCCGGTGTGGGCTGCCTGGGTGCACACCTACCCGTGGGCATGGGCTGGCAACACAACGACGCACTCCGCATAGACGCCGAAGTGGGGGCACACGTCAGTTGGTACAGGTCTTCGGTGACTCATTGGCTTCCAGATTGGTATGACTACGCTGGATACGGCAACGTTGGCGTGTCTCACGCCAGATGAACCACCGTATCCACAGCCGAGTCTTCGCCTGCCCCTGGACGTCGACTGAGGCAGGGTTTGCATCGACGGAGCCGTGTCGGCAGGTAGCTCAGGTGCTGGCTGGACGCGGCTCGACCCTACGAGGCGTCGATACCGACCAGGGCGAGCTGCCGTCACTCGGCGTTGCTGGGCGGGGCATGTGTCTGCCGAGACGAGACCGCGCAGCTTGCGGCTGGTGGTCAGGGAACGAGCCACAAGTGCGTTCGACTCGAAGGGTGTCGAAGACCCGGCTGTGAGGTCCGGATCACTCCACAACCTCGATGCTCACCCCATCGACCATGGCCACCCAGGTGTTCGCGTTGTAGCCCCCGGTGGAAAATGTGTAGCGCTCCGTGGCAGGCGAGAAGCCCTCCGGTACCTCGATCACCACGGTCTCGTCGTGCCACCCCGTGCTGTACATGCCACCCTGCGGGCTCAGGTCCGCGCAGATGTCGGCCCACTCAAGCTGCCAGAGTACCTCGCTGATGGCGTCATCATCATGGCGCAGGTTCATCCAGTTGGGCACAGATGCCGCGCAGTTGGGCGCCTCTTCGGTCAGCACCAGCCACTGAAAGGAGATCCACAGCTCTGTGCCGGGGGAGGGGCATGTGTACTGGTGGATCTCCGAGTAGGTGGCGGTGTCGGAATGAAGCTCCATGCCCGCGAAGTATGTGCCATCGGCCGCCACCACATCGCGCACGTTGCTGGCCACATACCAGTCAAAGGTTCGCACATCGCCGTCGCCGTAGTCCCGCGTGCTGCCCCAGTCCTCGTAGCCATCTTCAAAGCTTCCATTCTCCCAGGTGAAGCCTTGCACGAGCTCCGGGTCACCGTCCCACTGTAGTGCGGGTGCGCGCGGTCGATCCTCGACGGTGGTGAAGCTGACCTGTGCCTCCGCCGCTTCGAATGCTGCGAGCGCAGTGGTGTTGTGCTCCAGCAGCATCGACCAGAAGATGTCGGCTGCCTCATACGCCTCATCGGACCGAACAACCTCGTCATAGCCCCACACAAAGCCCGCGCCCCCCTCCAGCAGCGCGTTGGGCAGGCTCATGTCGAGGGTCGCGCTCAAGCACGCATCCAGGCTGACGACACTGTTGGGCATGGGATTGACGGTCAGCAGATCTCGGAACCAACCCGCCGACAGGGCCAGGACCCTCTCGCCCTTGTACATCAGGATGACGATGTCGCCGTCTACAAGGTCCTCGAAGTGGTGGTCGCTCTCGCTGGTAACCCAGGACTCACCGGTCATGAGCGCGGTGGCCCCTCCCTTGACGATGACGAAGCTGTCGGCGGTGCCGTCCTGGTACATGGCCTTCAGGTATTGGTAGCTGTCCGTTCCGTGGGTGCTCAGATGCACCAGTCCCGCACCGAGCGCCCCCTCGAAGGCCGCTACGTCGGCATCGCCCCCGAACTCCTGCACGAGACTGTCCGACACCGGACACTCCTTGGCGACGATGCGCTGGCCGAATTGTTCGCCATAGTCCCACCAGTTGATGGCCTCACCTGGGGCTGGCCAGTCGCTGAACCAGGGGGAGAGGGCCACAGCATCTGTGCTCTCGATGGTGCCCTTCGTCCCTTCTTCCCCGCGAGGCAGCACAAAGGTCACTCCTGGCTCCTGGCGCCAGCTGATGCTGTTTGCCCCCACCAGCACCCCCTCCACGCCCTCGAGCTGCGCGATGCTCTCAGCGGCTTCGGCGTCGTCGAGCCCTGCCGCGAGCTCTGCCGCGTGATCCGCAAGCGCCATGACCGCATCCATGTCCGGTGTCTCGATGGCGGTGAGGGTCCACGGCGGCGTGCTCCCTTCCACATCACCGACCCTGGCGACAGCGCGTATCGATCGGATGCCCTCCTCATCTGGCGTCCACTCGAATTGACCGGTCCAGCTGCCCGCACGGTCCTGAGCCAGCTCGAGATCCTGCCCATCCAGCCACACCGCCTCGGCATCGATGTCCACCCGCACCGTGATGGTCGTGGGGTTGCCTACCCGCACGTGCTGGTGGTCGACCCGCAGTCCGCTGTCCCAGCTCAGGCCGGGGGTGCTGGAGATGGTGATGACATCCGCTGCGTCTCCAGAGCGAACGAGGATGGTGTTGTCTCCGGACACCAGCGGCACCGCTGCGGTCCAGTCCTCCGTACCGTCCGCGGTGCCGCTCGCATCCGTGGTCTCCCAGCTCACCGTGCCTGTGGCCGTGCCCACCAGGGTCACCGTGGTGTCTGACGTGGCGTGGTCATAGCCCCATGCCGGACCGGTGATGGTGACGCGATCCAGCTCATCGGACACCAGGATCGGTACCTGTGTGTGCTCAGCCGCGGAGTCTTCCTGGCTCTGGTTGGACATTGGAAGCGATGAGCAAGCGAGTAGTACAAAGAGGTGCATTGGTATCCAGTATGGCAATGAGGCTGGGGGTTCGAGAGAGGCGACGTCCAGACAACGTGCTGTCGTGACGAGCGCAATCAGTCGGTCGAGGACCAGACCAGCGCCTGCTCCCGCTGATCCTCACGGGGGTCGTAGATCCATCCCGGCGCCTCGGCGGTGATCTCATCGAGCAGCGTTTCCTGGTACTGCCAACTGTCCAGGTTCCTGTAGGCGCTCCAGGCGATCCCGACCGCGCCCTCGGTCCCCTGCTCGGCGCTCTTGTAGGCCAGCCAGAAGCGGCCATCGGCATACGACATCGACAGATCAGACTGGCTCTGCAGCGGTGCGACCTCAAAGCGAATCGCGGAACGCTCGCCATTTTCATTGTCGTAGCGGTAGTAGGGCTCCACCACCTGGGCGACACTGTCAAAGATCACTTCGTCGCCGTCGATGTAGAAGCTGATCGAGAGGATGTGCCCGTCGGGTGTACCGCTGTCGACCCAGGAGAGGATGCAGTTGGACATCCCGTCGGCGATTCCGTCGGGCTCGGGGGCACAGGCGATGGCTGGCGCAGTGTTGGTGGTCGCGCTGTAGCTGTACGACTCGCTGTTGGAGGCGGCATCGTAGGTCAGCGGTGTGGCGACCGAATCATCGAGCAGGCCGGGGGCTTCCAGCAGCATTCCCGGGACAAAGCCGATGCTGCCCGGGTAGACCCGGATCTGCCCGCACCGGTCGTCGGTCGTGAGGTTGGAGAAGGCATAGTTGCTGGTGGAGGAGGAGCAGTCGCGGGTGCGAACCGAGGCGAAGAGCGTCCGCTCGCTGACCGGATCCCAGGCTGCACGCAGGGAGACATGGCTCTCGACATCCTCCCAGTCGTGCGTGAGCAGCGAGCAGGCCGATGCGTCAGTGCAGGCCCGCAACGCCCCGCTGACGTCTGCGCTGCCTGGCCGCTCGCCGCCCAAGTAGGCCATCGGCGGCGGATCGAGCAGGGCGATGTCGGTGTGTGATGGCGTGTCGCTGTCGGTCTGCAGCGGCGGGGTGTTGTAGTACAGCATCCAGTCATAGGTGTCGTAGAGGCTCGAGCCCTCGTAGGCGGTGAGCATCAACGGCGAGATGTTGACCGACTCTCCCTCCTCGTCGTCGAGGATGTAGGTGTAGTAGTCCAGCTCCGCGTAGCCATCGGCTGCCGTGCCGACATCGAGGTAGGGCTCTGCCTCCAGCGAGATGGTCCCCTGTCCATAGCCATGGCTGGCGTCGTGGTACAGGGGGTATGCACCGGTACCGCCGAGTGCATCATCGAGGGCGTCGATCTCCAGCATGCCAGCTGTGTGGCCGGTCTTTGTGGTCAGCCGGCTGTCTGGGAGCTGGCCGCTCCAGGTGTTGTCGGCCGGACTGTAGATCCGCCACTGCTGCTCCAGCGAGCGTCGGCGCATGTCCTGCTGAAGGTAGGCATACTCGCCGGACATGTTGTCATCGACACAGTCGATGTCGTAGGGCCATAGGTGCATCCGCCACTCGCCCCGCCGTTCATCCAGGCTCTCCTGGGGCACCTCTTTGTCGAAGTCAGTGCTGTAGTACTTCATCACCGACATCGGACCATCGGCCCCATCGTTGGTGTCTCCCCAGGAGTGGGAGAGGCCGAGCACATGGCCCAGCTCATGGATCATCGTGGTGCGGATGTCCTCGACGCTGGGCTCCTGGATGTTCAGGGCGATGAGCGGGTTCCCATGGCTGTAGCACCACGAGCCGCTGCTGTTCTGGGCGGCTCGGATACCGCCCTTTTTTCCCCCCTCTTCCCAGGCGGAGATCAGGACCGCGGGCTGCTCGATCGAAGCTCCGTCCGGTCCGCCATACCTGGCAAAGTTGCTGCAGGTGGTGTTCAGACGGAACGCGTCCAGCAGGCTGTAGGAAGACTCGCCGGCAAAGACAAACACCGGTCCCCGGCTCTCGCGGTTCCAGACCTCCATTGACGCCATGACCATGGCGCGTGCTTGATCCTGGGTGATGCTCTCTTTTGCGTAGCCGCTGTAGTCCTCGGCGAAGTCCTCCGAGAGGTAGATGTACACCGTGTCATCCAGTGTGGAGGCGAACTCATCCCAGATGTAGCCCTCCTCGGCGGTGTTCATCGTCTTGCACTCACCAATCTCGCGATCCGATGTTGCCATGTCGTACAGCGGCAGTGCATAGACGGGGGAGGCGGCCATCATCCAGCTCAAAAGAGTCATACATCATCCTCTCTGACCACTTGGTTGCACGACGGCTCGGTCCGGGTGTGCATGGCACGCCCAGCTCTGCCGGTACCTCACGATGCAGAGAGCATCGAGAGGTGTTGGTGTGGCGTAGGGTCAGCCCGACCACACCCTCTACATAGGAACGACCCCGCCGCCGTGCCCGTCCCGACCTGTCCCAGACCTGTCCCAGACCTGTCCCAGACATTGCAGCTCAGCGGCGGTCGAGCCCAGCCTCCCAGGGCGCCGAGCCTCTAGGCGAAGACGGTGACCGTCCGCGACCCCTACCACCGACCTGCACCGTCGAGCGCCGCGGCCCGCTGTCGCACCGCCGCTGTCCCTGGAGCGCGTGGCGGTGCGAGCACCACCAACAGGCGCCAATCCTACCCGTGCCCTTGGCGGGTTCGCTATCCGGCTGCACGCCCGAAGAGGGGCCCTATGTCCTCCATCCCCAGTGCACGTAGTGGATGATCTCGTCGCTGGACCGCTGATGGACGGGCCTTCACTTGGCCTCGGTGGAGAGCCCGACATCCTTGGGAGGGAACCTCATGAAGGTCGCCCCATGCATCTTGGCCTCGCCACCGATGGAGGCCAGCCACGGGTTCATCCTGTGTCCGACGGGCATCTGCTCCTTCGGATCGATGTAGAGGTTGAACAGCCAGGGTGACAGGCCAACGTGACTTCGGGTCGCGAAGTCGATCGCCTGAAAGGCTGACTCCTGATGCATCACCTGCAGATGCAGCTTGTACTCGTACATCCGCACGGCCATGAGCTGTTCTCCCAGCCAGATGTAGACGTGCTCACGCTTGCTCTGGCCGTCCTCACCGATCAGGAAAGACGTCTGGTCGATCCCATCGATGTAGCGATCGTCGGGGATCTGATCGTCGGCGCCGGCGAGGTGTACGGTCGTGTTGAAGAGGTCGAGCAGGTCGAAGAGCTCAGCGCTCTCACGCGGTGCGATCATTCCCTTCCAGTAGGCAATACCAGGCACCCTGACCGCGCCCTCCCAGGCCGTTCCCTTTCCGCTGCGGAACGGTGTGTGACCGCTGTCGGGCCAGGCATCGAGCTGGGGTCCGTTGTCCGAGGTGAAGAAGATGAAGGTGTTCTCGAGGACACCGGCTTCATCGAGAGCCGCGACCATGCTGCCGACGTGTGCGTCGACTTCGACCACGTTGTCCTTGAACGGGTACTTGCTGGCGCTGGCGCCCCTGTAGGTCTTGCTCGGGTGGTTGTCGGCGTGGACCCGCATGAAGTTGTGCGAGATGAAGAAGGGCTTGTCACCCTTGGCGAGCTTCTTGATCTTGCCGATCGTGAAGTCAGTGAGGAGCTGGTCGGCCTCGGCAAATTGCTCGACGCTCTTGGTCTTGACCACCACCTTTTCGCCCTTGCCCTTCTCGCCGTAGTGCATGTCGATGCGGCCGCTGACCTCCTGGAAGCGGGCCAGTCGCTCCTCGTTCAGCACCAGGTCGGGGTATCGCCGTGCGTCGAATTGCTGGGTCAGCTCTTTTTGGGATGCATAGTAGCCTTGGAATTCATCGAATCCGACCTCGTGAGGGCGCATTCCCTCCAACTCACCTGTGTGCCACTTCCCCGTCAGAACGGTGTGGTAGCCGGCTTCCGAGAGGATCGCGGCTACGCTCTTCTCGTCGGCCCAGGGATTGCGAGCGATGACGTCGCCGGCCAAGATGGGCCGGATCAGTCCTGTACGGACCGGCAGGCGGCCCGTCATCATCGCCGAGCGCGTGGGTGTACAGGTGGGTTGCGAGTACGTCGATGTCAGCGCCAAGCCGCCGCTGGAGAGGGCATCGATGTTCGGTGTCTCGGCACCGAGCATCTCACCGCCGCCCCAAGGGCCCCCGACGTCTCCAAAGCCAAGGTCGTCGACAACGAGCCAGAGAATGTTCGGACGTTGGCCGGTCTCTTTTACGAACTGCTCGAGCAGTTCGTCCGCTGCGGCGTCCTGGTCCGCGCGAGGAATGGCTGGTTGTCGGTTGGGCGACTCACTCACAGCGACGGAGAGCCCACGACCATTCGCGGATGGGGTGGCGATGGACGCCAGCAACAGCCCCCCCACCAAGAGGCGGAGCCAGTACCATCCTCGTTTTGACTGCATGTTCTCGCTATCCTGGGTGGAGGTTTGACAGAGCAGCGCCCACTTCACACCAGCAGTTCACCGGGGCGTTACTGCGCTCGTCGACAGATACCACGGCCCGTTGTCGCATGTCTAATGGGTGTTCCCGGGCGCCACGCCTGTCGTCCACGATGATGCCGTTGTGCTCCCCGTTGGCGGTCGCCGGTCGATTGTAGGCGGATGCATGGTGCCGCCGAAGCGCCAGCTACAGCCAGTGCTATTTGGTAGATGAGCACAACCGTGAGTCAGCAGAGACAACGCGTGAGGCGCCACCTCAAGGCGTACCATCCGGCGCTGGCGGGGACTGCCTGAGCGCATCCTCCAGAGCGGTGCGGAGCTGGATGAGGGCGGGTGCCCCTGGCGCGAGCTGCTCCGCCGCAGCGACCGCGTCGAGTGCCTCCTTGTAGCGGCTCATGTCGCGGAGGAGGGTCGCCTTCGCGTAAATGTAGTCCACGTTTTCGGGTTCGACAGAGATGGCCTCGCCAAGCGCGTCGAGGGCTTGTGTG
>JAERSX010000679.1 GCA_016845285.1 Deltaproteobacteria bacterium
CTCGTCGGGGGCATCGAACTGGAGCCCCGACATGATGTTGGCCACGCAGCCCTCCATGAACTCGTGGCCCAGATCGCTGTCGCTGATGCTCACCTCGGAGACACCGCCCATGCCGCCCGTGTCGACGGCAGAGATGACGAACTGGATGGTGACATCACCGGCGAGATCGGGATTCTCCGCCAGCCACCCCTGGTAGCAGCCCAACAGCTCGGGGAAGGTCTCCCGCACAGCGCCGTCGATGCCCCGCTTGTTGGCGGTCCAGACCGAGCGCGGGCCCGTGTTCGAGCCCACGACCTCGACGTCGGAGCCACCAGCTGCATCGGGGGAGGTCTGGTCTTCCTCGCCGACCTGCTCGAGCGAGGCCCCGCCTGAGCCAGGGCGGCGAGAGCCCGGGGCGTGGAGATCGGTCCGCGCATGCTCCAGGATTCTGGGCGCGCCCGCCTCTCCCTTGCCGGACCCTCCGGCCCCCGGTGCACCGGCCTGGGGAGCCAGCAGCTTTCCACTCTCCGTGGCGGGTCCCAACAACCATGCGCCCACCCCGAGGGCGAGGCCAGCCAAACCGATACCGATACTCATGGCGCGCTTGCGCATGCTGACCTCACTCTTCGCCGTCTACCTCGATTACCACTGCGGCGCGCCCGACGCCGCCCATGCGGTCCTCCACCCAGAGCGTCAGCGTGTGGGTGCCGCCGCTCAAGGTGCCGCTCCCCTCGATGGCGCCCAGCTCGTCCGGGTCGGCCTCCACGTCCAAGGGCCCATCGAGGTCGCTCTCCCAGCCAGCCACGAGGTACTCGGGCGGATCCTCGGCGTCGCTCACCTTGCCCATGAAGTCGAAGGCTTCACCCGCCACCAAGGTGTCCCCGGGGTCGGGGGCCAGGATGATCGCCTCGGGCAGATCACCGGTCTGGACCTCGACGAGCACCTCTGCGCGCGCCCGCTCCCCGCTCGGGTCTTGCGCCGACAGGCCGATGTAGAAGCTGCCCAGCCCGAGGTCGAGCTCGCAGCGCACGACCCCGTCCCCATCGGCCTCTACAGAGTCTTCGCAGGCGGGGTCGCTGTTGAGGGACCAGGCGATCACGAGCTCCTCGAGGGGCACACCGCCGTGGCTGATCTCGCCGACCATCACCAGCGTCCGCCCCTCGGGCGCCACGTCCCCGTCGTCGTGAGACACGATGGACACCTCGGGTCCATGGATGCTCGTCGTGAGGCTGTGGTCGCTGCACGCACCCAGCACGACGAGCAGGCCGGCGACGACGGGCTGGACATGGGGAGGCCGAGACAAGGAGGCTCCGCGACAGGTGCCCCAGCCTACTGCGCCGTGGGGACGCTGGCTCGGCCACTACCCCTGCATCGTGGAGCCAGGTGCCCCACCTGACGAAGCTCGCTGAGCCCTGCTGAGCCCTGCTGATGTGCCCGGACCCGAGGCTAGGACCGCCGCTGGCGGCGCACGCGGCCCCGACGCACCGGCGCCTTGGCCGGAACCTCCACGAGGTACCGCAGGCTGGGCGTGCCTTCGTCGTCTGCGCGGCGAAACAGGCCCTTGTCCACGCCCGCTGCGAGGGCCGCGTGCCCCCCGGCTTCGTCCGGTGCAAAGACCATGGCCGCCGCCGACTCGGTCAGTGCCCAGGCCTCGCTCACCTCGTCCACACCGCAGGCCTCCATCTCCCAGGCCACGGTCCAGGCGAAGGCCAGGGGGTCGGGCTCGCCGCGGATGGGCAGGGTGTAGCCGGCCTTGCGTACCAGGCCGCCGAGCTTGTTCAGCACGCCCACCACCGTGCCGCGCGTCTTGTTGCGCGAGGACGAGCCCTTGCTGGGGTCGATGTAGGTGTCGACGAACTGGTCCCAGGTCTCGGTGGTCACCCAGCCGGCCTCGCCCTCGCCGTCCGATGCCTCCCGGGCCTGGCGCGCCGGGGCCAGGACCTCACGGGCGGCCAGCAAGGTCCAGGGCTTGGACAGGCCATACCGCACATAGAAGAGGTCGCGCCGGCTCTCCAGAGATCCCCGCTTGAAGAGCCGCAGGAAGTGACTGTCGCGGATCAGATCGTGCTCGTCGCGATCCAGCATCAGCTCCCAGGCCAGCCGCATCAGGGTCTTGCGGTAGCCGGGATCGGACTGTGGGAGCCAGACATCAGCGTCGGCCTCGAATTCTTCACGGCTCATTCCGGGGATGGCCGCGTCCATGGCAGCGCTCCCCTCGACGTCGTTCAGGGTGCGGGCCCAACTAGACAGAGGGCCCTGCACATCATGGAACGGTGCTCCACTCGCGATCACGGTGATCACTCCTCCAGCCCGTCGGTAGCGGGCGAGAACGTAGCACGCCAGGACCCGCCACGAGGCGCTTCCAGTGAGACGCGCTCGTCGGTTGGCGTCGCTGTACCCCGGCGGGGGACCACTGCGGCCGCCATGGCGCATCCTTCCTGGCACGAATCTTCGGGGTGACGTCGTGGTTGACCCGATCTTGTCGATGGTCCAGCTCTGGCGTTCCGCCCAAGGGTGCCGGTCACCCTCGAGCGCTGCAACACCCCGAACGACCTGCTGCACCGCCCGGAGCGCGAGGGCCTTCCAGAACTGCGCCGCGCCCTTGACGAGGCCGCCCGGCAAGGGAGTGACTGTGGGCAGGATCTCAGCTCGCTCTCAAGGGCCAGGATGTCCGCCCACTGTGTCCTTCTTGCTGGACCGAGCCTGTCAGAACCCACCGGTGCTTTCCCTCCCCCGATAGCCTGGCCCCAAATCCTCCTGGTAGGGCATGGAAGAGGCCTTTCGAGACTGGCAACGACGACACCACCAGGGCTGGGGCCTCGCCTGGTACCTGGCAGTCCAGCTCATGGCACGTTTCCATGCGAGCCATGGCCTCCGACCGGTCGTCATTCAGCGCGACGGACTCGGCTACTACGGGATCGGGCTCCAGCGCGTGCCCTGTCGTGTTCATCACCAGCCGACCGAGATCGGTCGCCTCACCATGGCCGGTGACGTGGAGAACTGGGTCACGGGGACTCCTGGCGATCACGGACTCAGACTCACCGAACGCATCCAGCGCACGCCAGCGATGGACCTCGTGCCCGAAGCCATCGCCCACCTCGGACTTCCCCCTCGCCCCCCCACGTCGCACATCGGCTGCAGGCACCACCGCTGGGGTGACTCCGCGATTCTTGTGTTCCGGCTCTCGGCTCGGCTGGCCCTTCGACACAACGGGTGGGTGTTCATCGACAATGACAGCGCCGCCACCCGAGCGGCCCGCGGGCTGGATCCAGACGTCGGCATACGGGAACACCCTGGCTACACCCTGCTGCGGGTCGACGACCGTCGGGTCGTCCTGGCCAATGACGGACGGGTCCTGGAGCCGTCGGGTTCAGCGTCGCTGTGGCACCGCTTCATGTCGGGCGAGAGCGATTCCGCCCTCGTCTCCTGGCTCGAGGTCGAGCTCGGCCTGCCCGGAAACGTCGAGACCCACAGCTACACGATGCAAGCCCACAGCCACCGGTATGCCTCCTGGTGTGCGGCACGCGCCTCGGGTCGCGGACTCGTAGGGGCCACCAACCTCGTCGTCCGCCAGGCATTGGAAGCGTCGGAGCTGCCTGCAACACTCAGCAACGCTGTGTCCCACTGGCCCTCGACCCCATCCGAGCTCGACGCAGCTCACACGCAGTGGTGCAGCCAGATCTTGGACGCTCTCCATGGGGCAGGGGTCACGAGCGCCTCCTTCGGGAGGGCTGCCAAGATCGTCGCCATCTACCTGAAGACTCGGGT
>JAERSX010000680.1 GCA_016845285.1 Deltaproteobacteria bacterium
CTGCATGCGAGCCCCCGAGACCCTCCGCTACGAGGAGGCCGGCGACGTCGCCACCGTGACCCTGCTGCGCGGCCACATCAACATGAAGGTGGTGCGCGAGCTGACGGCCGTCTGCGATCACCTCGAGGACGAGTCCGAGGCGAGCTTCGTGGTCTTCCGCGGGGAAGGTGCCGACTTCAGCAAGGGCATCGACTTCTCCGAGTTCCGCCACGACCAGCCCATGGACATCCACGGCTTCAACAAGTGGGAGAAGATCTGCCTGCGCATCGAGAACCTCCCCAAGGTCACCATCGCTGCCATGCGCGGCGCCGTGGTGGGAGGCGGCTTCCAGCTCGCCTTGGTGTGTGACGCCCGCATCGCCACCGGCGACGCAAAGCTGCAGCTCCCCGAGGTCCACCTCGGCTTCCTGCCCGGCATGGCCACCTTCCGCCTCGCCAAGTACGTCGGCCTGGGCCGGGCCAAGCGCATCATCATGCAGAGCCTGCCCCTCGACGCCCACAAGGCCGAGGCGCTCGGCCTCATCGACGAAGTGGTCTACGACCTCGACGAAGGTGTGACCAAGACCGTCGACGCCTTCCGCCCGGTCTACCCCGTGACCGTACAGCTCGCGCGCCGCCTGCTCAACGAGAGCTACGGCACCGCCTTCGAGTACGCCATCGGCAATTTCCTGGCTGCCCAGCACCGAGCCACCTCGCAGAGCGAGTTCCTGGCCACGGTCAAGAAGGCCCACTCCGAGGCGAGCAAGGGCCAATGAGCGGCAGGGAACGAGCCCACCACCAGAGGACGCAGTGAGCGAAGGCGACGCTCGCAAGCCGCGGGCTCCACGGCCCTTCACCGTCAATCCCGAGGTCATGGCGGCCATCCGCCCCATGCAGTTCCGGGACGCACAGCGGGTCGCAGAGCTCCACCACGCCGCCATGGGCAACAGCCTGTGGGCGCAGCTGGGCATTCCCTTCCTGAGCACTCTGTACCAGCAGCTCATCAACCGGCCCGAGCTCCTCGCCTTCGTCTACGAAGAGGATGGCCGGATCGGCGGCTTCATCGCAGGCTCGACCGACCCCGAGCTGATGCTGCAGAAGACCTTCCGCAAGAGCTGGTTCCTCCTGGGCCCGGCCGCAGCGCGGGGGCTCCGTGACCTCTCCGTGCTGAAGAAGCTCGCAGAGACCGCACGCTACTTCCGAGCCAGCGGCAACGATGTGATGGACCAGCCCGTCAAGGCGGAGAGCCTCTTCTGCTCCTTCGAGCGCGGGCTCCGCGGCAAGCGCATCAGCGGCCACATCAACAAGGTGCTCTTCGACGATCTGCTCGCGCGCGGGCACTCCCACGTGAAGGTCACCACCGAGGTCGACAACAAGGGGGCCAACCGCCAGCTCACCAGCTGGGGCTTCGTCGATGCCCATCGGTTTCGGTTCTACGGCAAGGACATGGTGACCTACGTGCTCGACCTCGAGGCCAGCGATCGGGTCGAGGCCGTGAGTCGGCATCCCTCCATTTAGAGCGGGCCGTCAGGCTCCCTCGACTCGCCAGGCCTGAGGCAAGACCACAGCCTCCGTGCGCCCATCGCTGCCTTGGGAGAGCACGAAGGCACCGGTGTGGACGGTGCCCGAGAGGGTGGGGTGCACGTCGACACGGACGAGGTGCCGTGGGGCCCGATCCGCCGGAAGGGCCACCTGGAGGAGCCCCTCGCCCTGACTCAGCAGCGAGGCTCCCTCCAGGGTGGAGGGGACCACCTCCACACCGGCCGGCAGGTGCAGCGCGAGCTCCAGCCCCGCGGCATCGGGCCCCTCGAGGGCCAGCTCGAGGGTGCTGAGCTCGCCCACCTGGAGGGAGGGCGTCGTGCTCTCCATCCGGAGTCCGAGGGGCCCGATGACCGGTGCCCAGGGCACGGTGACGGTCTGCTCGAGGGTGAACGAGAGGGGGTGGTGGGGAGCATCGCTGTCCAGCTCGAGGACCGGGGCCGCAGCGCCAAGGGGCAAGCGGAAGCGGAGCGCCGCCACCGATGCGCCCGGATGTACGACCAGCTCGTGGGTCTGCCCATCGAGGGTCACGGTGACAGTGGCCCCACCGGCGTCCAGCGGGGCGGCCCGGCCCAGGAGCTCCAGGCCCCCAGCGAGGCGCAAGCCATCACCCAGACCAGTGGAGGGTGTCCAGAGGCTCACGAGATCCATCACAGCGTCTGGGTCGAGACCCGCGAGACCCAGCGCCAACACGAGATCGACGGGATCGAGCAGAGCGCCGTCGAAGCGGAGGCTCCCCTCCGCGAGGGCCGGCGTCTGGGCGAGGGCGGCCAGATCGGACCGGACTCGTGCACGCAGGGCTCGCTCGGAGTCACCGGTCAGCGTTCCGGTGGCGAGGACCAGGGCAAGGGTGTGGGGATCGGGACGGGTGGACTGCAGCAGCGAGGGCAGGTGACGCTCGAAGACGGCCCCCGCCCGAACCGTCGCCTCCGCATCGTCGAGCATGAGCGCAATCCAGGCGGTGGTGCCCACGAGCTGGGACACGGTGCTGCGATGGGACACGCTCCAGCTGCCGTCAGGCAATTGTGCCTCGCGAAGACCGAGGGCGATGTGTGTCCCGAGCGGAGACAGCAGCGGATCGTCTCCGGCAGCTCGGAGCGCAGGCAGGGCAGCCGCCTGCACGGGGAGCGGCGCGCTGTCCAGCTCCCCGAGCAGCTGCGGCTGGGCCCGCAAGCGGAGATGGCGAAGCGCGGCCACCTCCCCGGGGTCTGCGGGGGACCCGAGGTCTGCCAGCAGGTGCTCGCCACGGAGTCCCAGGCTGAGGGCGCCGACAGCCGCTGAGAGCCCCGGAGCGGGCGTTCGCCCGAGCTCGCCTCGCACGAGGTTGGACGGCCCGGCGAGCACGGTCAGGGTCCCCTCCAGGTAGGAGGCGCCCTCTGGGAGGCTGAGAGGGATGACCCGAGGACCGTCGATCACTCCCTGAATCACGCCGTCCTCACCACGCCCCTGCGGCCGGATCTCCACGTCGCGGACCACCCGATCCTGCCCACCGAGAGACGCTGAGATGTGGGCCAGGCCCGGGGTGCCGGCCGTGCGTCGTGCACGTAGGGCCTGTCATCCAGCTGCGCGTCCACC
>JAERSX010000681.1 GCA_016845285.1 Deltaproteobacteria bacterium
ACACCTTCCTGGCCGTGGCTGTCGTGCTCATGGGAGTCAGCGCCATCGGCATCTTCAAGGTTGCCGCGCGTGCCGCCCCCCCCGCCGGCATGGCCGCGTTGATGCTCATCCCCACCGGCACCATCCGCCCCATGGACGGCCTGGTGTGGGAGGGAGAGAGCATCTACCACTTCATCCAGGTGGTCCAGGAGCCCTACGGCAAGTGCCCTGACGCCTACCACCTGTACCTGAACGAGGGTGTGGGCGTGCACAGCGTGCGGTGTCCCAGCGACAAGACCGAGACACGTGGCGTCTGGACCTACATGGCCGCGGCACCGCTGTGGCTGGACGACCCGACCGCCGTGGAAGACGTGCTCATCGTGGGTCTCGCCGGTGGCACCATCGGCCGCCAGATGCTGGAGAGCTTCCCGGACGCGCAGATCGACGGCGTGGAGATCGACGGGGAGGTGGTGCGTGTGGGCGAGAAGTGGTTCGACAACGCCGACGAGCGCATCAACCCGGTGGTGATGGACGGACGGATGTTCCTCCAGCTCACCGACAAGAAGTACGACGTGTTGATGATGGACGCCTACCGGCAGCCCTACATCCCGTTCCATCTCGTCACCGTCGAGTTCTTCGAAGAGGTCCAGCGCCACATGAAGGACGACGCGGTCCTGGTGGTCAACGTGGCCAGCGTTCGAGGTGTGAGCCGCACCCTGGCGGCCATGATCTACAAGACCCTGCGCGAGGTCTTCCCGACCGTCGTGCTGGTGGACGCCACCCGCTCGAACGACATCATCGTGGCATCCAAGAAGGAGAAGGACATCTACACGGGAGCCCGCAACCTCGAGGCCATCCCCAAGGGCACCATGGCCCTGGGATCCGTTCGTGCTCGGCTACCCAAGAAGATCAAGGGCGAGGTCGAGGGCTGGGAAGAGGCGCGTGTGCTGACCGACGACCGCGCGCCTGTGGAGATGGCCTGGGATCTGCAGGCCCTCGAATACGCCAAGTAGACGCCCACCGGCAGCGCAAACAGAGGGGGGCACGTGCCCCTCGGCTACCGTTCCGGCCCGCGACGCCACACCCTAGGGCTGCAGCAGCCGCGCCTCGGCGAGCAGGATCTTCGCGGTGAAGCGAGCCCGTAGGTAGAAGCCCAGCGGGTTGGTCCGCACCCACTCGCTGTCGGCATCGAGGACCCAGACGGTGTCGTCCCGGGTGGCGGCCTTGGGCCGGATCTGAAGCGCCTTGCCGTGGTGGGCGCGCCACTGCCAGACCTCTCCCTCACTGATGAGCTCGCTCAGCACCGCCCAGTCGTCGGCCAGGGCCTCCTCCTCGTCCGCCGAGGGTGTCCACATCAGAGGCGCCCCGACGCGGCGGTGGCCAGGCGGACCGGCGCCGATGATGGGAACCCAGAGCACACGCATGAGCTTGTGACGCACTGGAGAGTCCAGCCAGTCGCCCAGCTCGCCTCGCTCCAGCGGCACCTTGCAGACCCAGGTGGACTCTCGTGGCTTGCCCTCGTCCGAGACGGGAATGGTCTTGATCTCGATGCCGAGCTCGGGGAGGTCGGGGCCGGCGCGCCCGCCCGCCATGGCACCCAGACCACGCTCGATGAGGTCGCCTATCCAACCCTTGTGGCGCCGAAGATCCGGCGGGACCCGTACACCATGATCGGCAGCGATCTCCCAGAGACGACGGCCGGCCAGGGCGTCGGCCCGATCGAGAAGTTCGACCTCGGAAGACGGGGTGTTCACGCCGGGAGTTGACCACAGGTGGGGCCCTCCACCTCATGGCTGGGCCACACGAAGGTGCTCCCTGAGCCGCCGACCGAGGCGCGCCGACGACCACAGCTCGTGCTCTCCATCGCAGCCACCGACACGACAGCACGTCCCAGAATCCACAGCCCATGACCATCGCGCACATGCTGTCCAACGGCGTCTACCTACACATTCGTAGACGACCCCTCGTCGAGGCTGGCCGCGTCCTCCGCCCCGTCATACCTCCGGCTCCTGTTCGAGGGAGGAACGATGAGCGAGCTGCGGCGACCCCTTCTGAAGACCGACCTGCCCGGGCCCAAGACAGCCAAGATCATGGCGCGCAGCGACCGGTACCTGTCGCCCAGCTACACCATCGACTTCCCGCTGGTGGCCGCCGATGGCAAGGGGTGCTGGATCACCGACCCCGACGGAAACGAATTCCTCGACGTCTGCGCCGGCATCGCGGTCACCAGCACCGGTCACTGCCATCCCGAGGTGGTCGCCGCCATCCAGGAGCAGGCGGCCAGGCTGGTCCACATGTCCGGCACAGACTTCTACTACCCGGTGCAAGCTCAGCTCTCGCACAAGCTGGCCACGCTCGGCGCGGTGAAGGGTGATGACCACCGCGTCTACTTCGGCAACTCGGGCGCCGAGGCCGTCGAGGCCGCCATCAAGCTGGCACGGTGGAAGACAGGACGCTCAGGCCTCATCAGCTTCTTCAACGCCTTCCATGGCCGCACCCTGGGCGCACTCTCGCTCACAGCCAGCAAGGTCATCCAGAAGAAGGGCTTCGGCCCGCTGATTCCCGGCGTGCACAACGCCTACTACCCCGACCCGCTTCGCCACGGCGATGAGGCCACGGCCAAGGCCATGGCGTCGCTGCACACCATGTTCGAGCGGGTCATCGCCCCCTCGGAGGTGGCCGCCATCTTCTGCGAGCCTCTCCAGGGCGAGGGGGGCTACATCGTGCCCCCCACCCGCTTCCTCCAGGAGCTTCGGGCGCTCTGCGATGAGCACGGCATCATGCTGGTCTTCGACGAGGTGCAGGCCGGCATGGGCCGCACCGGGCGCATGTTCGCCTGGCAACACTCCGGCGTGAAGCCCGACATCCTCTGCCTGGCCAAGGGCATCGCGAGCGGCATGCCCCTGGGCGCCATCGTGGCCCGAGCCGAGGTCATGAGCTGGCCCCCCGGCTCCCACGCCAGCACCTTCGGTGGAAACCCGGTCAGCTGCGCGGCCGCGCTGAAGACCATCGAGCTCCTCGAGGGTGGCCTCATCGAGAACAGCGAGGCCCGCGGTGTCCAGCTCCGCGAGCTGCTCCAGTCCTCGGTCTCGGGTCATCCCCGGGTGGCTGAGATCCGCGGACATGGGCTCATGACCGCCGTCGAGCTGGTCACCGATCGCACGTCCCTGAAGCGCGACAAGCAGCTACGCAACGACCTCGTCGGGCGCTGCTTCAGCAAGGGCCTGCTCATCCTGGGCTGTGGCCAGAACAGCATCCGCTTCAGCCCGGCCCTCACCATCTCCGCCGACGAGATCACGGTGGCCACCGAGATCTTCGCCGAGGCCCTCTACGAGCTCGCGCCCGCCTAGGCGCCCGTTCGCACCCCCTCCTGCTGCCCCCCTTACCAGCCGCATCACGGCCTCCGGAGTCCCGGCATGGAACGCTACAACGGCTTCGACTTCTACGACATCGACAGCCACCTCAGCGACGAAGAGCGCATGGTCCGCGACCTCGTGCGTGGCTGGGTCGACGACAAGGTCATCCCCATCATCGAGGGCCACTGCCGCGCCGGCACCTTCCCCATGGAGCTCGCCGCCGAGATGGGTGAGATGGGGCTGCTGGGCATGAACCTCGAGGGCTACGGCTGCGCCGGCATGTCCAACATCGCCTACGGACTCACCTGCCAGGAGCTCGAGCGCGGTGACTCCGGGATCCGCAGCTTCGCCAGCGTCCAGGGCTCGCTGGCCATGTTCCCCATCTGGAAGTTCGGCACCGAAGAGCTCAAGCAGAAGTACCTGCCCAAGATGGCGGCGGGCGAGCTCATCGGCTGCTTCGGACTGACCGAGCCAGACTTCGGATCCAACCCCAGCGGCATGGTCACCAAGGCCGTCGATGACGGCGACAGCTACGTGCTCAACGGCGCCAAGATGTGGATCACCAACGGCACCATCGCCGACGTGGCCGTGGTCTGGGCGAAGCTCGATGGTGTCATCCGCGGCTTCGTCGTGGAGAAGGACGATCCTGGCTTCACCGCCCCCGAGATGCACGGCAAGCACTCTCTCAAGGCGAGCGTCACCAGCGAGCTGGTCTTCAGCGACTGCCGCATCCCGAAGGGCCGGCTGCTGCCCGAGGTGCAGGGCCTTCGCGGACCCTTCTCGTGCCTCAACAACGCCCGCTTCGGCATCAGCTGGGGGGCCCTCGGCGCCGCCATGGCCTGCTTCCACTCGGCCAACGAGTACGCCAAGAGCCGCATCCAGTTCGGTCGCCCCATCGCCGGCTTCCAGCTCGTGCAGAACAAGCTGGCCTGGATGCTCCGTGAGATCACCAAGGGCCAGCTCCTGGCGCTGCACCTCGGCCGCATGAAGGACGCCGGCACCCTCATCCCCGCCCAGATCTCCCTGGCCAAGATGAACAACGTCGACATCGCCCTTCAGATCGCCCGAATGTCGCGTGATATCCATGGTGCCAATGGAATCCTCGACGAGTACCCGGTGATGCGCCACATGGCGAACCTCGAGAGCGTGTACACCTACGAGGGCACGCACGACATCCACAACCTGATCCTGGGTCGCCACATCACAGGCATCCAGGCCTTCCAGTAGGGAGCCCCATGGGCGAGGCCGGTCGCGACGTCCGCACGACGCCCCGCTGGCTTCGTGTGCCGGCGCTGCTGCTGCTGGCCGCGCTCGTTGCCTACCAGAGTGCCGCCTACCACTTCGCCCTGGAGAAGACGGGGCCTGCCTGGCTGGTCCGATCGCCGTACACCTTCTGGCCGGCGACCTGGCAGATGTTCACCTACCTCGACAAGCGACACAGCCGCGTCGAGGTGATGGCGTATGTGGACGGGGAATGGGAGGAGAGAGACCTCGAGGCCCTGTTCCCCTATCGGTGGGAGTCCGGCCCCCGCTATGCGCGGTCGTCCTTCCGCAAGAACCGCACCCGCATGCGCACCTTGGCCCAGGCCACCTGCCACCGCATGGAGCCGCGACCGGAGAAGCTTCGCTTCAGCGTGACCCGCTGGTCCAAGACCATCGGCTCGGCTGAACAGCCAAAGAAGGGCGCCAAGACCGACCCCATCTTCGACTGGGCCTGTGAGGACCGCATCAGCCTCCCGCGTGGAAAGGTGCTGTGAGCGAGCCCAACACCAGCCGGCTGGACCGCCTCTTTGCTCCGGTCTGGGCAGGGCCCTGGACCATCTTCCGTCTCGCCTTCGCCGTCAGCGGGGCCGCAGCACTTCTGCCACGCTACGCCGGCATCGGCGACGCATATGGCGTCCAGGACATGGTCTTCAGCCAGCGACCCTTCCGCCTGGCCGACAAGATCATCTTCACCGAGCCCACCATGACGATGAACTGGGCGGCAGGGCTGGCCGGCCTGGTGCTCCTGGCCATCGGCGGCCGCCTGGCCAAGCCTGGCGTGGTGATCTGGCTGATGTGCAGCTGGCTGATGCTCGCCAGCGAAGCGCTCAACATCAAGGCCTACGACCGCTTGCTGACGTGGATGGCCATCGCCATGCTGCTGGGACCGAGCAGCGAGCGGAACATGGCCGACAAGTGGCGCAGCCCCGTGGGCCGCTGGTTTCTGGTGCTGGTCTTCTGCGCCATCTACGGCTCGACAGGCTGGCTCAAGGCGCTGAAGGAGCCCGCCTGGTGGACAGGTGAGGTGCTGTCCCACCACCTGGTCCATCAGTACTTTGGACTGAAGCCCCTCGGCATCTGGGTGAGCGCCCAGCAATGGATCACCGCTCCCTTCGGCACCATCACGGTGCTCTTCGAGTGCGCCTTTCCCCTGCTCATCTGGTTCCGTCGGACGAACCCATGGGTGTTGGCGATCGGCTTCGGCATGCACCTGGGCATCCTGCTGCTGATGAACGTGGGGCCCTTCAGCTACGTCGCGATCGCGGCCTACCCGGTGCTCCTGCATCCCGAGATCGCACGACGGTGGTGGGAGCGCCTCCAAGAGCGACGCAGCAACAGGTCGACCCGCTGATCACGGCTCGATCGGCACACGCTCCCAGCCATCTTCTCCCCGCCGCACCTCCTCGGTGGGCCACGACGCGAGGTCGAGCTCCAACGTCAGCGAGAGCTCTCGGCCATCGAGGTCGATGGTCTGGAGACGCACGGAGGCACCATCCTCCATGCCGCGCACGACCTCAGCGAAGGCGTCCAGATCGGGCGTAGGCTGTCCGTCCACCTCGACGATGCGGCGCGTGGCCCGAAGCTTGTGCCGAGCGGCCGGCGAGCCGTACCAGAACCATGCGATGTACACGCCCTCGAGGGGCGTGCCGCGCTGGAGGCTGAGGTCGCGGTGGGGGGCATGAAGGAGCAGACCCGCCCAGCTCGTCATCCGAGAGATGCCCGAGCCTGACAGGGCTGTCGCTCCCACCTGTACGTCCAGCTCGTGGCCGTCACGGAGCAGCTTCATGGTGCCACCACCCGACCGTGCTGCACCCTCGAGGGCGCGGAAGTCCGACACCGGCTCGCCATCGAGCGAGAGCAGGAGATCGCCGGGCCGCACCAGCTCCCCCGCTGGGGAGACCGGATCGATGCGGTAGGCCATGAACAGGCGACGTCCCAGGCTGGTCTCCGCCAGGGCTGCACGAGCATCCGAGAGCCCGAACTGACGTGCCTGGGCGATGGTCACCTCACGCCACTCGATGCCGAGGTCTGGCCAGTCTCCACCTTCCCCTCGGAGGTGATCCAGCATGTCCGTGATGACACCGGCCGGCAGCCCCGCGAAGTATCCTGAGGGGTCGCCGCTGAGGTCGACATAGGAGGCCCAGAGCGCGAGGACCTCGCCGTTGCGGTGAGCCAGGACCCCGCCGCTCGACGCCGACGCGTCCTCTGGCCGGAGCGTGTCGACGTTCATGGGACGGAAGCTGGGCGGGCTCGGCAAGGGGAGCACCAACGCCGCGGTCGAGCCCACCCGCGTGCGACGGCTCACCACCTCGGAGCGCCGGTTCAGGCCGACCATGAAGATGCGGTCGCCCACGTCTGGTCGCTGCGTCCCGAAGCGCGCGGCACGAACCGGGGTCTCTCCGATGGCGGCGGGATCGTAGGTGACCAGCGCCAGGTTGTGGACCGGATGCAGCCAGGCCACCTCTCCGGGCACCTCGAGGCTCCCGCCGAAGGTGAGGGTGACATCTCCCAAGGCGATGGGCACGGTGTCGCGGTCGACGACGACCCAGCCCCGTTCGACGTCGACGACGAGCCCGGTTCCCTGGAAGTGAGACCCGTAGACGCCCTGGACACGCACGGGGATGTCGAAGTCGACCAGCACCATGGATGCCCCCAGCCGACCGCCGATGCGGCCTCCTCCTTCCGGAACGGGACCCGTACCGGCCTCGGTGACTGGAGCGGGGGGCGGTGCAGCACTCGGGGTGCAGGGCCAGGACAACGACTCGTGGTCGAGGGTGCAGCGGCGCATGGGAAACCAGCGCCGGTCGATGTCCACCACTCGCACCAGCTCGTGACCGTGATCGGAGAGGCGCACGAAGCGGACGGGCACACGGGCACCGTCGGGCTGACGAGCGAGCACGTCCTCAAAGGTGTCGAGATCAGGGGTCTCTTCCCCGGCGACAGCACGGATCAGAGCGTCCTCGCCGATGCCGGCGGTGCCGAAAGCGTAGCCCCCGCTGGCCAGCACCACACCGGCCACCGGCAGGGCATGTCCTCGGGCCTGGTGGTAGCCGAGCTCGTGGAAGATTCCATTTCCGAACTCGAGGTAGCTGCTCGGTGAGATGGCGTGGAGGTCACCCACCTCCACGGCCACCGAGAGGGCCTCGCCACCGCGGAGCAGCTGCAGCTCCAGCGAGTCGCCCACCCGACTGTCGAGGGTGGCCTCGAGCTGAGAGAAGGACCGCACTCCCGCACCATCGAGGGAGATCAGCACATCACCTGGCTTGAGGATGCCGTGCGCTGGCCCCCCTGGGACGACCTCCCGCACAACGAGGAGCCCGCTGGAGTCGGGTGCCTCCGCCCGAAGTCGCTCTTCGGTCTCCGCCGGCAGGCCCAGCCTCCGCAGCTCGTCGTAGGAGGTGTCCAAGAACACCGCCTGGAAGGTGCCCCGGCTGACGGGCTCTCCTCGCTGGATCAGGTCGAGGGCACGCACCACCCGATCGAGAGGGAGGAAGTAGCTCTGGGCACTCGTGCGCCGCGCGCCAGCATTGAGCGCCACCACGCGTCCTCGACCGTCGATGACCGGCGAACCCGAGGATCCGCCCGAGGTCCCCGACGCCGCCTGGATGTAGAAGGTGTTGAAGTCGTTGTAGCGGCCGCGGCCGTAGGAGGGTGCGGCGCGGTCCAGACGCGCCAGGGTGCCCGAGAGGATGCTGATCTTCTCGCCGGCATCGTTGCCGATGATGCGCACCTCCATGCCCACCTCAGCAGCCTCCGCATCGAGCTGAAGCGCGGTGAGTTCCTGGAAGCGAAGGTCTGATGGGTCGAAGCGGAAGAGTCCGAAGTCGTGGACCGGATCCCGGTACACAGCCTCGACAGCCACCTCCTCGTTGTTGACGAAGATGGCCTTGGCACGCACCGGCCCGGCGGTGACCACGTGGCGATTCGTCAGGACGAGGCCGCGCTCCGCATCCACCACGAAGCCTGTGGCCACCGGGGTCGAGGCATCCTCCATGTAGAAGTCGCGGGTGGCGTTCACGCGCAGCTGGACCACGGCCGGTACAGCCTGATCGATGATCTGCGGCCAGTCCGGAGAGGACGCGCCAGCGACGCCACGGCTCGGCGACACGAGGAGCAGGCAGAACAACGCGTGAAGCAGCATTCTGGGAAGCGGAGACAGGAGGCGGAGCATCTGGTCTTGTACACCGCTGAGGCCGGCCTTCCAAGCCCGCGCCCAGCTGTGTGGAGCCAGACAGCCGACCGTCACGGCCCGTGCTACGGTGACCTTGCGGGCGGCGGAGGCATAGCGGTGGCGAACAACCCTCGCGCACAAGCAGCGCCACCCCTGGCAGAGGGGCGCTATCGGCTGGTGGACATCCTCGGAGTCGGTGGAATGGCCACCGTGTACCGTGGCTTCGACGAGCGACTCCAGGTCGCACGAGCCATCAAGATCCTCTCCCCCGAGCTCTCCCACCGTACGAAGGTGCGGGCGCGCTTCGAAGCCGAAGCCCGCACCATGGCCGCCATCAACCACCCGCACATCGTCCAGGTCTTCGATGTGGGCGTGGACGGAGACCGCTCCTACATCGTCATGGAGCTGGTGGAGGGGGGCAGCCTCGTCGACTATGTCGCCGTGCATGGAGCCATGGCTCCTCGCACAGCCGTCGACATCACCATCGACGTGCTGAGCGCTCTCGACAAGTCTCATGAGTGCGGGATCATCCACCGCGACATCAAGCCGCACAACATCCTGCTCACCAAGACGGGTCAAGTCAGGGTCACCGACTTCGGCATCGCTCGCCTGCGTCAGGATGATGAAGACGCCCTCACTCGTACAGGCGCAGTCATGGGCACCTGGGGCTTCATGGCTCCGGAGCAACGGGTCAACGCCAAGGGCGTAGACGAGACCGCCGACCTCTACGCTGTGGGTGCGACCCTCTTCGGGCTGATCAAGAACCAGACGCCGATGGATCTGTTCGCAGCAGACCTCGACCCCAACCTGCTCAGCGGTATCGCAGAGCCCGCAGCCGCCCTCATCCGGCAGGCCTGCCGATACAAGCGTGAAGAGCGCTTCCCCTCGGCCAAGGCCATGATCACAGCGGCCATGGAGGCTCGCGAGCACCTGCCCGAGCCCACCAGCGAGGTGGCCATCCAGCGCAGCCAGCCAGCCGTGCAGTCCTATTCTCAAGCCTCGCTGGCCATGAGCGCCGGTGGCGGGCAACCCCCGGCCAGGAGCGCCCACACAGCGGTTCCTCCCACGGGTCCCCCACCGCCGAACAGCACCTTCTTCATGGACCAGAGCACCCAGGCCGAGAGTCAAGCGGACCACGCCGAGCTCAGCAGCGCCTCGGGCACCCTCTCTGCGGAACAGGGGTTCACCACCGGAATCGTCCAACGACGACGGTGGCCGCTGATGCTGGGCTTGGTCCTGCTGGGAGGAGGCTTGCTCGTCATCGTGGGCATCGGTGCCCTGGTCTTGCCCGGACTCATCGGGGAGCCCACGACACCTGACACGACCGGCCCGCCACTAGAGGAGCCTCTGGCAGCAACGGAGCAAGAGGCGGCACAGGAAGAGGCGACGCAGGAAGAGGCGACGCAGGAAGAGGCGGCGCAGGAAGAGGCGGCGGCAGCCGACGAGCCGCCAGACGAAGAGCCGGCCACCGCGGAGGCCGTGGCCGATGCCAGCCTGCCCCCCGCGGAGGTGCGCCTCCCCTCCACGCAGCCTCCAAGGGAGACCACGACCACACCCGCGCCGGCGCTAGTGCCGGCGGCCGTCCCCGCGGCGTCGACGATTGCCGACGGCCCAACCGACGCTGCCGCCTCGGCGACTCCGTGGGACCCGACCTTGTCACCCACTCCACCCACCTCGGTTAGTGGCG
>JAERSX010000682.1 GCA_016845285.1 Deltaproteobacteria bacterium
GTCGTCCCCGCCCAGAGAGGTGTCGCCGGCCGTCGAGAGCACCTGGAACACGCCGTCGTCGAGCTCGAGGATGCTGACGTCGAAGGTGCCGCCGCCCAGATCGTAGACCGCCACACGCTCGCCGTCCTTGGCGTCCTGGAGCCCGTAGGCAATGGCAGCCGCGGTGGGCTCGTTGAGCAGACGCAGCACGTCGATGCCGGCCACACGGGCGGCATCGCGGGTGGCCTGACGCTGTGCGTCGTCGAAGTAGGCGGGCACGGTGATGACGGCGCCGCCGGGCCGACCGAACAGACACTCCTCGGCCCGCGCATGCAGCATGCGCAGGATGTAGGAGCTCACCTCGATGGGCGTGATGTCGCGGCTCCCCACCTTGAAGCGCACCATCCGCTCGTCGTCGGTGGCGAGGTCGTAGCCGAAGCGCCGGGCCTCTTCCGCCACCTTGGCGTCGCTGGCCGAGCGGCCCATGAACCGCTTCACGCTGGTGAAGGTCACCCCGTCCAGCTCTCCTGCAGCGTCGAGCGCGGGGTAGCCGACCGCCTTGGGCACGCCCTCGAGGTCGTAGCGAACGGCCGAGGGGAGCAGGGACCGTTCGTCGTCGTCGAGGAGACAGCGAGCTTTACCAGAGAGCACGACAGCCACCAGCGAGTGGGTGGTGCCGAGATCGATGCCGATGTTGGCCATGGAGTCATCCAGAAACAAGAGCCCGCGGTCGGGCAGGAAGCGGGCGGAAGGGGCGCCGTCTATCGCACTGGGATCGTCCCTCTAGGACTGATCGACCAGACGCTCGGCGGTGGCGAGGTAGCGGAGGTGGGCGAGCAGCAGGTCGACGCCATCGAGGTCGCCCTCCCCGGCTTCCCATGCGGTGAAGCGGGCTTCGAGGGCCTGGTCGAGGTCGGCGCGCAGGGTGTTCACCCGATCACGTACCGCCTCGGGCGCACGACGCGCCTCGGACTGGAGCTCGAACATCTCTTCGAGGAAGTCGGGATCGGGCTGGGGTCCGCCACGCTCGGGCGGACGTGCCGTTCCGGTGGCCAGGTAGTGCGCCCGAGTGACGGGGTCCTTGAGCACCCTGCGGGCCGTGTTCACCGTCGCCGTCCACTGCAGACTCATGCGTCGCTCCACCGCCGCCCGCTTGGTGAAGCGATCGGGATGGACCTTGCGGGAGACTGCCCGAAACGCCTTCTCGAGGGCGCGACCGTCGAGATGGTAGCGGCGCTCCAGGCCAAGCACATCGAAGTAGTCGGCGTCGGGGCGTGGCGGCTGGATGGCCCCACAGCCCACGCACACGGGGCCCTGGACCCCCTCGTGGCACTTCCAACACACCATGTCGCGCGGCCCCTACAGGGTGAACGAGTCCCCGCACGAGCAGCTGCGACCCGAGAGCGGATTGTGGAACTCGAAGCCGGTGCGCACGAAGGTCTTCTTGAAGTCGAGCTCGGAGCCGTTGATGAACAAGTAGCTCTTGCGATCGACTGCGACGGTGACGCCCTGATCGAAGTGGAAGACCTTGTCCTTGGGCTCTGGGGTGTCGACCAGATCCATGAAGTAGGTCAACCCCGAGCAACCGCCGCCGCGCACGCCTACGCGCAGCACAGCTTCTGGGGTCTGCCGCTTCTTCTTGAGCGCGACGACCTTCTTGATGGCGGCTTCGGATGCGGTGATGGCCATGGGGCCCTCTCAGGAGCAGGAGATGGACGCCTAGCTCTTCTTCTTGCGGTAGTCGGCGATGGCGGCCTTGACGGCATCTTCGGCGAGCACGGAGCAGTGGATCTTGACGGGCGGCAGGGCCAGCTCACGGGCGATGTCGGAGTTCTTGATCTCCATGGCCTCGTCGACGGACTTGCCCTTGACCATGGTGGTCACCAGCGAGCTGGAGGCGATGGCCGAGCCGCAGCCGAAGGTCTTGAACTTGGCATCCTCGATGATGCCGTCGTCGTTGATCTTGAGCTGCAGCTTCATCACGTCGCCACATGCGGGGGCACCCACCAGACCGGTGCCGACATCGGCAGCGCCCTTGTCGAGGCTTCCGACGTTCTGGGGGTTTTCGTAGTGGTCGATGACCTTCTGGCTGTAGGCCATGGGGCACTCCGGGGGTGCTCTGGAGAAGCGAGGGGGGCGTGAGAAAGAGAGATGGAGCGGCGGACGCTAGTGTGCGGCCCACTGGATGGACTTGAGGTCGATGCCTTCCTTGACCATCTCGTAGAGGGGGCTCATCTCGCGCAGCCAGCGGACCTTCTCGGTCACCAGCTCGAGGGCGAAGTCGATCTCCTCGTCGGTGGTGAACCGACCGAGGCCGAAACGAATGGAGGTGTGGGCGAGCTCGACGTCCACGCCCATGGCGCGGAGCACATAGCTGGGCTCGAGGCTGGCCGAGGTGCACGCCGAGCCGGACGAGCAAGCGATCTGCTTGATGCCCATCATCATGGCCTCGCCCTCGACGTAGGCGAAGCTGACGTTGAGGTTGTTGGGCAGACGGTGGTCCCAGGAGCCGTTGAGGTAGAGCTCGTCGAGGTTCTCCTGAAGCCCGGCCCAGAGGCGATCGCGCAGGGCGCGCACCCGCTCGATCTCGCCGTTCTCGAGGTCGAGGCGGGCCAGCTCGGCCGCCTTGCCGAGACCGACCAGGCTGGGCACGGCGAGGGTGCCGGACCGAAGACCACGCTCGTGGCCGCCACCGTCGATGAGGGGCTGCAGCCGGACCCGGGGACGGCCACGACGCACGAACAGCGCGCCCACGCCCTTGGGGCCGTACATCTTGTGGGCCGAGATGCTGAGCAGGTCGATCTTCATGGCCTTGACGTCGATGGGGATCCGCCCGAGGGCCTGCACCGCATCGCAGTGGAACAGGACGCCCGCCTCTCGGCAGATGGCGCCGATCTCCGTGATGGGCTGCACCACGCCGATCTCGTTGTTGGCGAACATCACCGACACCAGGGTGGTGTCCGGCCGGATGGCGGCCTTGAGCTCGTCCAGCGAGATGAGCCCCTCGCTGTCCACGCCCAGGTAGGTGACCTCCCAGCCCTCGCGCTCGAGGGCGTGGCAGGAGTCGAGGATGGCCTTGTGCTCGGTGGCCACCGTGACGATGTGCTTGCCCTTCTTCTCGTAGTACCGAGCAACGCCCTTGACGGCGAGGTTGTCCGACTCGGTGGCGCCCGAGGTCCAGACGATCTCCTTCGGGGTGGCTCCGATGAGGTCTGCGACACGCTCACGCGCCAGCTCCACGCCCTCCCTTGCAGCCCAGCCGAAGCTGTGGTTCCGGCTGGCGGCGTTGCCGAAGTGCTCCGTGAAGTACGGAAGCATCTCCTCGACGACGCGGGGGTCGACCGCGGTGGTGGCGTGGTTGTCCAGGTAGATGGGGGGCTTAACGGACATTTTATCCTCAGACGGTCTCGTGGACGGCTGCCACCATCGCGGGTGGCTTCACGTCCTGATGTTCGGTGGCGTGGCAGCTCTGGCAAGCCGAGCGGACGGTGCTCGGTGCGCAGGAGCGGCAAGTCGAGAGGTAGGCGATCGCGTCCTGGAGCTCGACCTCGAGGGCCTGGAGACGGGCGATGGTGGCGCGTGTCTCGGCGAGCTTCTCGGTGTAGCTGAGGGCCAGCTGCTCCATGGCACCCGGCGCGGTCTCTTCGCCGCGGATGGTGACCAGGAAGTCGCGGATCTCTTTCAGAGAGAAGCCCAGCTCCTGCAGGCGATCGATCCAGTGGATGCGAACCAGGGCGTTGGAGTCGTACTGCCGGAAGCCGCCCTTGGTGCGTTCTGCCGGGTCCAAAAGGCCCAGCTCCTCGTAGAAGCGGATGGCCCGTACCGTCTTGCCGGTGGCCTTCGCCAGCTGCCCCACGCGATAGAGATCGCAGTGCGGCAGGGAGTCTGGGATCCGCTTCGGCAACAACCTAACCCTTACGTGAACGTTAGAGTTGCGATCTACCCCCCGCTGGGTCGGGTGTCAACGACCGTCCGTCGGCTGAGCTGTCAACTCCCAGGCAAGGGCCTGAGAACACGTCGGACAGCGGGTGATCGCGGTGTCCAGGGTCTGATCTCGGCCGCCTTCCAGCCACCCAGGAGCCCCTGCCGGGAGACCTGGACCGACTCATCAGCGAGCACCACCCGGACCGTGCCCAGACGATCGGTGCGCACAAGAGCCGCGTTCCACCAGCGACCCAGGGTCTGATCCGAGGGGTGCCGGAAGCGGTTGTCACGCCCGACGCTGACCACGGCGAGGTCCGGCTGAGCCGCGGCTACGAACGCCGGCGTGGAGCTCGTGCGAGACCCATGGTGGGCCACCTTGACCACATCGACGGGACGCACGGCCCCCAGGGCAGCACGCTCGCCCTCGCCCTCGACATCACCTGCAAAGAGCACGCGACGCCCTTCGTAGGAGACCTCCAACACCAGGCTCTCGTCGTTGACGGCCCGCTCTCCCTGGGCCCGCCAGCCCCCACGAGGGTGCACCGCCCGCCAGCGTACGGCCCCATGGGGCGCCATCCAAGCCACCTCATAGGGCAACAA
>JAERSX010000683.1 GCA_016845285.1 Deltaproteobacteria bacterium
GCCAGTGGCCCACCCGACTCACGGCCCCCTCGAGGACCTGCTCCAGGTTGTCCAAGACCAGCAGCAGCGGGCCCCGAGCCTGCAGTGCCGCTGCGACGCTCTCGGGCGCGTGCTCTCTCATTCCCAGACCGTCCGCGACCAGACGGTCCAGCTCTCCTGGCGTGCGAGCCGAGCTGCAGGAGACGAAGACGGCCGTGTCGTGGCCTCGGATGTGACAGACGGCAAGGCGGGTCTTGCCCACGCCCCCGGTGCCCGTGATCGTGACCAGCCGCGAGCGGGTCAGCGACTCGGCCAGCAGCGCTTGGTCCCTCGAACGTCCATGGAGAGCACCCTGATACTCGGGCAGCTCGCGCTCCAGCGGTTGGGTCGCCCCTCCCTCCATCTCCGACTCGAAGTCGACGAGCCGGATGCCTTGCCCGTAGCGGTTCTCGAGGTGACGGACCTCGCCCGCCACCGGCTCCAGCTTCCGGCGCAGCCTGCGGAGCATGTTGTCGACAGCCCGGGTGACGATGCCCTCCCGGTAGCCCCAGACCTCGGTCAGGAGCTCCTCTTTGGGCACCAGCCGATCCCCCGAGCCGACCAGGTAGCGGACGAGCCGTGCCTCCAGCGGCGAGAGGGTGGCCGTCCCCCTCTCCGGGTGGTCGACGACCCCTCCTTGGAGATCGACCAGCACCGTCCCCAGGCGGATTCGTGGCGGAAGCGGATGCTCGGCCGAGTGCTCCAGAGACGTCATGTCAGGGGTCCATGCACAGCCAGATCGCCGTGGTCTCGCACGAGAGCGGCAGCCCGCGAGCGGACCACCTCTGCAAGGCCCTCGAGCACCGGTGGGCGGCGACTGCAGCACGACATGCGGCCAACCATACGCCGAAGCACGCCCGAGGCCCGTCGAGACCCTCGAAGAGTGCGCCAGGAAGGGCGTGATGCACCCCGGCACCTTCTTGCGGCTTTGTTGCGACAGTTCCTTCCCGGGGGAGCGGGTATTTCTCAATCAGCAGGGCACACCGAACGCGCAGCGCCCCGCTCAGAGAACCCCAATCTCGAGCCCTCATCACCTGGAGAGCAACCATGCCGACGACCTTCACATTTCTCGTGCTGGGGCTCCTGAGCCCAAGTGCTCAGGCCGCAGAGACAGGGGTGGAGATCTCCACCTTCAAGCTCAAGGACCGGGACGGCACACTCCAGGTCCAGGTCGGCGTCGCCAACACCGGCACCTCCACGTCGTCCGGCTTCTACGTCGACCTCTTCCAGGACCTGACCGACGAGCCGAAGTTCGGCACCATCAGTGACCTCTACGCCTACGTGCCACCCCTCGACTCAGGAGAGAGCCAGCGGGTGGACTTCTTCGTGCCCATGCCGAAGGACGGCGGCACCATCTACGCCATCGCCGACACCGAGGGCACCAACAAGGACAGCGACACCTCCAACAACCAGGTGGGCGGCTGGCTGAGCTGGGAGGCCGACCTTCGCATCGAGCGCGTGGAGATCGAGGAGTACGGCGATCTGCTGGACCTCGTCGTTCACGTCCGCAATGTCGGAAACGCGGCGGCCGGCAGCTTCTACGTCGACGGCTTCGACGATGCCCTGACCCCGCCGGAGCCCGGTGACTACGGTGAGGCCTACGCATGGGTGTCCGGCCTCGAGGCCGGTGCCGTGGCCGAGGTCGAGCTGTCGGTCGCCTTCACCCAGACCGACCAGGACATCTACCTCCTGCTGGACACCGACGAGTGGGTCGACGAGCGGGACGAGTCCAACAACACGCGCCAGATCGCCCTGACCAAGACCTGCCTCTTGGAGTACTCGGCGCAGATCTGCGCCATCTCCGACCGCATCGCCTCGCGTGTCGACACCATCTTGCTGGCCGCAGGCGTCGAGCTCACCGAAGAGGAGTACACCGAACTGCTGGCCGTCCTCGCGGAGCGCGCTGCACTCTCCAGCGAGGCGATCTCCATCTCCCTCGCCAACCCCGATGCAGCCGACACCATCCTCCCTCAGCTCGATGATGGGCTCCAAAAGGACGTGGAGAGCTTGGACGAGGACGGGATCGCCGAGCGCGTCTCGCACCTCATGGAGCTCATGGTGGTCGACGCCGTCGACGTCTGGCTGGAGGAGTACGGACTCCTGGACGAGCTCCCCAACGTCAATGAGTTCCTGCTGCACGCGGACTCCGGCGCCATGGACGACGTCCGAGATCAGATGGGCGGACACGGAGACATCCTCAGCGACTCCAGCATGTTGGGAGACGTCAGCCTGACCACCGCCAAGGGAGATCTCATCGATCGGGTCGGTGGCTTCGGCTGGGCCGACACCGACTCCCTCGGCTCCGACGACGGCTTCGGCTACGGCATGGCCTCGAGCGGCTCCAGCGGCCGGCTGGGCCACTACCTGGACGCCGCCAACAAGGCGCAGACCGTCAACGAGAAGATCGTCGCCTTCGGCGAGTCGTCCCACGAGGACCAGACCGAGACCGTCAAGGGCTGGCTCATCAGCGCCACGGGCACGACCCTGGACCAGGTCCCCTTCGTGGACGGCCCGGGCACCCTCGACGCCCTGGGGGCCAACGAGGACGGGAGCTGGCTCTCCGACGCTTTCGAGGCCGTGGCAGAGGTGGTCGCTTCGGTCCTGGACGCCATCATCGACTACTTCTGGGGCACCGACGACCCAGAGGAAGACGAAGAGGAAGAGGAAGAGGAAGAGGAAGAGCCGAAGCCAGCGCCTAAGAAGAAGAAGGCTGGCAAGAAGGGAAAGAAGAGTGGCTAATGCTGAGCCGATCAGTAGACAAATAGACTTCGGTCCGCGCTTAGG
>JAERSX010000684.1 GCA_016845285.1 Deltaproteobacteria bacterium
GGCACAGACCGCCACGCGCGTGCCGTTTCGGCGTGCCCGCACCCCGTGCTCCAGCATGAGCTGACGCGCAGCCGAGACGTCGATCTGCAGCAGCAGCTCGAGGGCCTGGCGCTTCACCGCGATGGCAGGCTCGTCGGCCCAGCGCTCGGCCACCAGCGGCGCGAGGCGCTCCGGTGCGTGGGTGGCGATGAGCTCCAGGACATGAAGCTTGATGGCGACCCGCTGGTTGCGCGTGAGCAGCTCCTCGAGGAGAGGGAGGGCGGTCTCGGGTGCCTGCGCAGCCAAGAAGCTGGCGACCCCATTGCGGAAGGGGAAGGGGCGACCGGGGCCGAGCCAGGCGGGCCCGTGGGCCACGGCGACCTCGGGGTGATCGGCAGCCAGCACCGCGAAGGCTTCGGTGGCAAGAGGCCCCTGTAGGGCGCCTGCTTGGGCGACGAGGAACGCGCGAAGCGGCGGCGCGGCGCAGCCACGCAGTGCGGTCAAGAGGCGACCCGCGTAGGCGTGACTGGGATTGGCGTCCAACAGACCGACCAGCGCGGGCAAGAAGGGGCGCAGGTCCTCCGGAGACAGGAGCTCGGCGGCCAGCGCCGCGTCTTTGATGCGCCGGGTGCGACCGAGCACCGCACGGGCGGTCGCCTCCGCTTCTGCGGAAGGATGGACGGTACAGAGCTCGAGCACCGAGTTGACCGTGGCCGGCTCGTCCAGGTGAGCCTGTGCGTGGCGGATACACGCAGCGGCCAGCGCGGGCGGGGCCGCGTGCGCTGCCTGGTGCAGTGACCAGAGGCGGGTCGCCGCGATGGGGGTACCCGGCTCGAGCAGCTCCAACAGGTAGGCGGTGGCGCGTGGATGGCGCAGGCGACCCAGGGCCAGCAGCGTGTTGGACTGGACGAAGTGGGGCGCGGAGTCGTCCTCGGCCGCGGCGATGAGCGCATCGACCACCGTGTCGTCGGGGTGGTGCCCCAGCCCGATGGCCGCGAAGTGACGCAGCCGCTGGGGCTCGGCATGAGCCAGGAGCCGGAGCAGCAGGGCCCGCACCTCCGGCCGGCGCGTGGGCGCCACCACCTTGATGGCGTTGGCGCGGGTGTGTTCATCCTGCTCGCCGTCTTCGACCCAGGCGAGCAGTTGGCCCAGGGACACCGGCAGCTTCGACGCGAGGTCCTGGGCGAAGCGGTAGACCTCGGTGGAGAAGAAGGCGCCCGCCCACGCCGCCGACTCTCCAGCCGCTGCCTGAGCGAGCAGGTGCCGGGCGTAGAAGAACTCCAGGAAAGAGCGGTGGGAGAAGCGGTAGTGGCCCTCGGCATCGCGCACGAGGAAGGTCGCACGACGAAGCTCCTGGTCGACCTCCGCTGCATCCAGCGACGTCAGGCCCGGCTGGCTCTCGGCGATGAGCTCGGGGATGCGCGCCCGAGGCAGCGACGCCCCCTGCTCGCCCATGGCGCGTGCGGCGAAGGCCTCGAGGAGTCGGGCCTTGGTGTCGATGTCGATGACGGTGGACCAGTCGTTTCGCGACAGCCAGATGTCCACGTAGAAGGCATAGAGATCGCCGGCCCGAACCGGACCCGCCGCGCTCCCCTGCGTCTCCAGCCTCGCCTGGCTCTGCACGATGAGGTCGAGGAGCACGGGGCGCCGGGCCAGCTCGGCCAGGTGGTAGGTCCGGTCGATGAAGTCCTTGAGCGCCCCCCCAGCCGAGCCGCAGCGAAGGTCCAGGTAGGCGGCGACTTGATCCTCGTCGAAGTCCTGCAGGAAGCCCAAGACGAAGTTTCGCCGGGTCGCGATCTCCTGGTAGAGCCGTGTGGTCTTGGTGTTGCCCACCTTGCGCGGCGGCCCCGTGCGCTGGGTCGTCAGCGGGAAGGTCCCCGTGCGTGACTCGGCCTGACGCGAGCCGGCCGAACGTGGCCCCGCGGCGTGCAGGAAGCTCTGCAGGTCGCGGTGGTCGGTGAAGTAGTGGGTGCGACAGCTGAGCAGGATCTTGGCGCGACCCACGGCCTGCTTGTTGAGCTCGCGGAAGTTGCGCAGGGTGAGCTCGGGGTTGCCGCGGCTCGCCATCTCGTCGAAGCCGTCGAGAATGAGCAGCAGCCGACCCTCCCGACCGAGGTACTCGAAGGCCGCATAGGAGGCCACGCGAACCTCGTGGCGATCGAGTAGATCGAGGATGATCTGCTTCAGAGAGAGGGCCGCGGTGTACCGGCGCAGGTCCACGTAGCTGGGCACCCGACCCCGCGCACCACCCGCCACGACCTCCACCTCGTAGCGCCGGGCCAGGCGCAGCGCAGTGGCCCGAAGAAGCGTGGTCTTGCCCGTGCCGTAGTCGCCCAGCAGGGTCAGGTGGTTGATCTCGGGATCGCGCAGCCAGCCGTCGAGCAGGGCCCCGGCAGCCTCCTCCCGCTGCCGATGCTCGCGCAGGATCTGCGGCTCGATGTAGTGGGACAAGCTCGGATCGCGCTCGAGCTCGACGACGAGCTCGCGCACGTAGACTCGAAAGTCGATGACGGACTGCTCGAGCTCCGAGATGGTGAGGAGCTCCAGGTCCTCCGTCACGCTCAGGCGCTCCACCTCCGCCGCAAAGCCCACACTGGCGACGAGGATCCCGCGTGCCTTGCGGGTGAGCCCGGCCCTGACCCCACCGAGGTGGGTGCGCAGGGCTTCGTAGGCGTCGAGACCCACGGGCGCCGCCTGATCGTGGCAGTGCACGACGTAGGTGCGGCTCAGAGGACCGGAGGCGTCGTCGAGGATCAAGGCACCCGCCGCCAGGAGGGCCTCGGCGCTACCGGACGGATGCGGACGGAAGCCCAGGAGCCCGAAGAGACGCGCGGTGCGCTCGGCAAAGGGTGTCTGGGCAGGCATGGTCTGTTCAGGCTCGATGAGGAAGGGCAGAGCGGCACGGTAGCGCGCGGTTCCCTGCAGTACCGGCCAAGAATTGGACGCCGCCGCGAATAAGGGTGATGAAGCTTGCACCTGGAGGGCCCCATGGCCAACCGCAAGGGCGGCGTCGGCCGCTGGCTGCTCATCGCGTTCGCTTGCCTGCTACTCGCCACCGTCATCTGCTGCTGCAGCGGTGGTGTCCTGCTCTACATGAGCCCCTCGCTCCTGCTGAACGCGATGGTCGAGGACGAGCCGCTGACGGCCCCCACCATCGACGCCCGGTCGGGCATGAAGGCCAAGCTGGTCAAGCGCTTCAAGGCAGGTGGGGTGGTCACCATTCCGTGCTCCGAGATGGTCGAGATGGTCGATCCCGTCGGCTCCGAGGACATCGACGTCTTCTGGGTCGAGTGCTCGGGCGACCGGGCCGAGGTCACGTTCAGCGTGCTGTTGGACGACCCGGATGCCCCCGCTGAGGGCTACATCAACATCCACGCCGAGGGCGGACTGACCATGGAGCA
>JAERSX010000685.1 GCA_016845285.1 Deltaproteobacteria bacterium
ACATAGGTCTGGCCGACCCGACCGCGGTCGAGGGCCGCGAGGTGTCCTTCGACCACGTCGATGAGGGTGGCCACCGTGGTCTGGCCCACGGGAAAGCCGGGCAGGCGTCCCTCGTGGAGCTGTTCGAGCATCTGCCCGCCGTTTCGGTTGACGTCGCCTTCGCCCAGCACCATGCCCGGGCAGACGGCGAGGCCCTCGACCCGGCGGTGGGCGAGCACGGCCTCCTGGGCTGCCCTCTTGGTGTCGAAGTAAGCGATTTCGTCGTCTTGCCAGTTGTAAGGCGTGGTCTCGTCACCCTCGCCATCACCGGTCACCCACCCCAGGGCAGCGATGGAGCTGGTCAGCAGGAAGCGCCCCACGCCGGCTTCTGCCGCGGCGTCGAGGAGGTGGCGGGTCCCGTCCACGTTGACCCGCTCCTGAAGCGCTCGGTCCTTCTTGTGGAAGCTGACGAAGCCTGCGAGGTGGAGGACGGCCTCGCGGTCGGCGACGGCGGGGCCCAGGCTGCTCGGGTCGGTGATGTCTCCGGCGATGAGCTCGAGGGGGGCGAGGTGCGCAGCGTGGTCGGGATCGCGCACCAGGCAGCGCACCTCATCGCCTCTGGCCGCCAGTGCGCGCGCCACGGCGCCGCCGATCTGACCGGTCGCGCCGGTGACGAGGACCTTCATGCCCATGAGCCTCTGGACCGTTCCCGCTCAGGCCTGATGGGGCCCGGTTCCGATCAGCTCGTCGAGTTGCGCGATGAGGAAACGGTTCTCGTGCTCGAGGCCCAGCGTGATGCGGAAGTAGGGCTCGAAGGTGTGACCACAGTGAGACCCGAGGGTCTTGATGTGGATGCCACGCTTGTCGAGCTCGTCTGCGAGCCAGGAGCCCGTGCGACCATCGGTGAACCGGCAGAGGATGAAGTTGGTGTCGGAGTCGAAGGCCTCGACGCTCGGGTAGCGGGCCAGTGCCTCGTAGTAGACGGCCCGCTGCTCCTTGCACTCCTGGCGGAGGAAGTCGAGGTGATCGGGATCTTCGAGGGCGGCCACGGCCAGCTGGGCCGAGAGCATGCCCACCCGGTAGTTGGTGAGCTTGCTGGCCTGCGCCAACACCTCGTCAGGCTGGGTGAGCAGGTAGCCCACACGCGCGCCGGCGAGGCCATACGCGAAGCTGAAGGTGCGCATGACGAAGAGGTTGGGGTAGCGCGCGACCAGGGGGGCGAAGCTGTCGTGCTGGTCGGGGTCGATGTAGTGGACGTAGGCCTCGTCGACCCAGAAGATGGACTTCGGGTACTTGGCGATGAGCGGCTCGAGCTCCTCGATGGAGATCATCACCTTGCCCGTGGGGTTGTTCGGGTTGGCGATGTAGACGAGGGCGTCGCGCTTGGAGACGTAGGCCTCGATGTCGGCCGGGTCGACCCGGAAGCCCGACTCGGGTCCACAGGGCAGGGTGTGCACGGTGAGCCCGATGGCTGCGGCCTTTCCGGGCACCTTTCCGTAGGTGAACTTGGGCGCCACGATGGGGTAGCCCGACTTGTTGATCAGGTGGCGGAGGACGCGTGCGGGCGACGACTTGATGCTGCGCTTGATGAGATCGGGGATGACCTGCTTGAGGATGGGCCCCGAGCCGTTGTGCAGGAAGACGTACTCGGGAGGTACGCCATCGATGCGGCTGATGGCCTCGCGCAAGGCGTCGTTGTCGGCGCTGGTGTAGCGGCGCATGGAGGTACGGTGGCCGAATTGCTCGAGCACCCCGAGGCAGGCCTTGGGCTGGAAGGTGCCCTCGTTGAGGCCGAGGTTCAGCGGCAGCTCGACGCGGTCGGCGAGGGAGTCTTCGTCGAGCCCGTGCTCGTGAATCGCCGATGCGTCGTGGGAACTCGGGGCATAGGTGGGTTGGATGCGCAGAGCCTGGTCCATGCGGTCTCCTACAGAGTCGCAACCTGTACCATGCTCGCGACCGATCTGTGCGTCTCCGTCACCGGAAATTCTCCAATCAGGGAAAGAACTTGCGTCGCCTAAGACTGAACGACGTTCGCACTTTGGGTCCTTGGATCTGGATCTGCTGGGTCTTGGGCATGTCTGCTTGGGGCACGCTGAGCTTTCTCTTCTTCCGGCAGCGATCGCTCAACAAGGACCGCATCCCGTGGGAAGAACCCTTCCTGTTGCTGGGGAATCACATCTCCGCATTCGACCCTTTCTGGGCTGGGTATGGAACGAAGAGGCCCCTTGGCTACATGGCGAGCGCACAGCTCTTCCGGCACCGCTTCTTGGGGGCGCTCCTCGGGGCTCTGGGCGCCTTCCCCAAGGTGAAATTCGTCAAGGACAAGGAGTCCATGGCCACGCTTCACGACATCTACGCGGGCGGACGCCCCGTCACCCTCTTCCCAGAGGGCACCCGCTCCTGGGATGGCCGCACCCAGAAGATCCTCCCGGGCATCGGCCGTCTCATCAAGCGCATGGATGCCCGTGTGGTCTTCGTCCGCAACCTCTCGGGCCACCTCTTCCATCCGCGCTGGGCGAAGTACCCCCGCTACATCTCCCTGGTGCTCGACTACAGCGAGGCCCGCACCTGGCCGCCGGAGGCCACCGTCGAGGAGATCGTCGCCGACGTACAGGCGGCCATCACCATCGACCCTGATGACGAGCCCCCTGGGTTTGCGTGGGCCTTCCGCCCCGCATGGGGCCTGCCCGACTACCTGTGGGCCTGTCCCTCCTGCTTCGCCTGGCAGGGGCTGCAGGTAGATCCGAAGAGCAGCCGGCATGTGGTCTGCCGCTCTTGCGAGGCCCGGTGGGAGGTGACCGCGAAGGGTTGGCTGGAGCGGGACGAGGGACGGGTCAGCATCGCTCGGGCCTTCGACGCCATCGCTGAGAAGTATGGCGAGACACCGTGTGTCGACGCTGCGCGCTTCGAGGAGGACGGGGTGATCCTCGAGGGCCACGATGTGTCGGTGGGGAGCGTCAAGCGGGGGTCCAAGGAGCCGAAGCCTCTGGCCTCCGGCACGCTGCAGCTCCGGGCCGATGGGCTCGTGCTGGTGGTGGACGGAGACGAGGTCTGGAGCCTCGCCCTGGTCGAGATCAAGGCCATCAGCGTGGAGTTCCTGAGTGTGCTCCAGGTACGCACCGAGGACGTCCTCTACCAGGTCGATCCGACCCACGAGAGCACCTTCACCTGGTCCTGGTTCCTTCGACCATGGCGGGCCAAGGCCCGAGGCGACACCTTCCTGCCGCGACTCCCTCCCGCCGACTCGACCCATGCCGGTGGGCCTGGGGGCAGCACCGCGGCCTGAGCTGCCTGTCCGAAACCCGGTGACCGGTGACCTCGCCACCCGAGGCTCTCAGTTCCACCAGCGCTTGGCGTCCACGTAGCTGTCGGGGTCGAAGTCCACGTCCTTGTCCTCGAGGTACTCGGCCCAGGTCTCCGACTCCACGTCGTGGAGGTGGCCGTCGTCGCCGATGACGGCCCAGGTGTCGTCCTCTGCCAGCACGAACACCCCCGCCGTGCTGTCGTCCACGGCGTAGTCCGCGTTCTCTTCGTCGAACCTGTGGGCGTCCATGGACATCCCGTCCTCTTCACCGCCCGAGTAGTGGTAGCGGGTCGAGCCCTGGAGAACGTCCACGCCCACCACGTAGTACTCGCCGTTGGCGTTGGGCTCGGTGTCGAGGCAGATCTTGGTGCCGTCGGGCAAGACGAAGGTGCTGTCGTTGCCGAAGTGCCAGTCGTCCTTGCCGTCGCAGCCTTCGTCTACGTGGGGGTCGCCCCAGATC
>JAERSX010000686.1 GCA_016845285.1 Deltaproteobacteria bacterium
CACCAAGGGCGCGAGCAGGCGAGGACGGTGAGTCACGGCACCTCCAGCGAGAGCCTACCGTCATCAGATCTGGTCGAGATGGAGCCAACCACGACACCGATGTCGCGATCTGGGCGTCAGCGGGTGTCCGGCGTCCGCTGCACAGCCCTTCAAGATCCGCATTGTAGGCAGATCATGCCCTCAATCGGCCTTGTGAGGCACGAAGCTTGCACTGCTAGGGCTGTCCCAAGGAGTATGCATGCGCCATCATCCGGTCTCTGCGATCCTGCTCGTCGGCCTCTTCGCCGCCTGCAGCCCGCCACCCGCAAGCGAGCAGCTCTACGTCCAGGACGATCTGGACAGCAACCTCTTCGCGGGGAAGCAGGACCGCCTGGAGGTGCCCTATGTACGCGGCGCCGCAGTCACCCTCTATGTGAACAGCTCCGGCACCGGAGACGCCGACTTCAGCGACTGGACCCTGCGCAGCTCCGACGAAGACGTCTTCGAGGTGCTCGAGGTCCGGGCCACCTCCGACGACTTCGATGTGGAGGGCCTGGCCACCGGAGCGGGTGAGGCCGAGCTCGAGGTCGTCGATGCCTCTGGTCACATCGCGCACTCCGTAGCCGTCGAGGTGGCCTTCCCCGACAGCATCGAGCTCACGCCCCATGTGGTGAGCTACGTGCCCGAGCTCGCCGACGTCTTCGCCGATGAGACGCCCCGGGTCCTCAACGACCACATCGCCACCTTCGAGGTGACCTACTACCGGGACGACGAACGGCTCCACGGCAACGGCGTCCTCACCTCCCAGAGCGGCGCGTCCCTGCGCATCGAGTCCGACGACAGCAACTTCTTGGAGGATCGCGAGTGGCTGCGGATCAACCCGATAGCTCCGGGCACCCACACCGTCGCCCTCGAGGTCGACGGGACCTCGCTGGGAAGCCTGGACATCGAGGCCATCGACCCAGCCGAGCTGACGCGCATCTCACTCCAGACGGAGAGTGTCGTCGGAGCGTCCACAGGGGACCGCCGCCACGTGGTCGCTCTCGGCTACGACACCGCTGACGCACCGGTGTTGGGAGTCAACCCGACGTGGGAGCTGGGCTCCGAACCAACCACCGAACCTGGCGACCTCTACATCTACGAGTACGACCCCACCCAGGTTCGACCGCTGCTCGCCAGCTTCGCACCCCAGGCTGATGGGGACCCCACGGGATTCGAAGAGGAGATCTACATCTACGGGCGCTTTGGCGACGTGGCGACGTCCAACGCCGTAGGTTGCTCCAGCGCGCCCATCGCGGCACCGACGATGCTCTGGCTTGCCGGTCTCTTGGGTGTGCGGCGCAGCAGGATTACGAAAACTCAGAGCGCCGCCCCAACAACGAGCCACGACGCGCCTCCACCGAGCTGATCGCTCGAACAAATTCCTGCCAGATCGCCGTCCCACAGGACGTAACTGGAGAATTTGGGCTCTCTGTGCTTCCCACATGCATGGCGCCTGCCCGAGGCCAAAACGCCGAAAAGCTGCTTGTGAACCTGTAGATTCTGAGGACCGGGGTCTTGATTCACCCTGCGGCGTATCGTATGACACCGTGCCGAGAGGGCCACGTCCCTCGGCAGGGAGTGCAAATGAACAAGAAGCAACTGGCTCATGCCGTGGCTGGCCGAACCGGTCTGTCGCAGGTGAAGGCTCTCGAAGTGGTCAACGCCATCTTCGACGCCGACAGCGGGATCATCCCGGACACCATCATGTCAGGCGAGAGGGTCACCATCCCCGGGTTCGGGACCTTCCGACGGCGCCAGCGCAAGGCACGCCGTGGCACCATCCCCCGTACCGGCCAACACATCCAGATCCCGGGCAAGCCCTACCTGGCCTTCCGCATCGGGCGGAACATGAAGATGCGCCTGCTCGGCGGCTGATGAGCCACTCCCGGGCACGGCGACCCGGGGCTCCACCCATCACAACCCCACTCGCTCGCCTTCCTCGGCGAGGCCTAGTCCTGCGTCTCGGACACGCTGGGCGGCCTCACTCCGTGGGTCGAGGGCCGGATTCGTGTGGTTGAGGTGGATGAACCGCACCCGACTCTTGAGCTCCGGCGCGAGCGGGGCGAAGCGGGTCAGGCTCTCTTGGATGAAGGGGTGGGGGATGTCGGCCATGTTGCGGCCCGGGATCTCACCGTCGGTGAAGAAGGTCCCGTCCAGGTAGCAGACGTCGTGGGTCTCGAGGAGGCGCTCTACCGGCTCGCTCCAACGATCCCACTTGTCGATGTCGGGCAGGTAGGCCACCGCGTGGTGGGCGCCACGAACCGAGTAGCCCACGGTCTCGGTGTACTCGTGGCGATGGGGAACGACGAAGGGAACGATCTGGATGCGCTCGTTCAGCGCGACCGGCACTCGATCTTCCAGGTCTACCAGACGTACGTGTCCTGCCCGGAGCAGCAGCTCCCAGGGTCCGTGAGAGGCCAAGAAGTCTCGCATCTGGGGCATGGCGTAGACCGGCACGGCATCGGCCCCGATGGCTTCCCGGCCGAGGTGGAGCAAGCCCGTGTAGTGGCCCATGTGGGCATGGGTCAGCATCACACCGGCGAGATCGGGCTGGCTCCGCGGTGGCTGAAGCAGATCGAGCTGCCGTAGCTGGCTGCGGAAGTCAGGCGTCGCATCCAGCATCCACCGCTCACCACTGACGGGGTCTACGACCCCCAGGCAGCTCACCAGATGTCCGGCCCCCTCCCAGGCATCCGCGCAACACGCCTTGGTGCACGCTGCCTGGGGATGGCCGGCATCTTGTGCCACGCCGAGCACCACGGTGAACGGCTGGGGTGCGGTCACGGAGGCTCCTGGCAGGCGATCGGGCACCGTCACCGTACCGCGCGAGGCTTCCGGAGCACCGAGTCGCCCACGACCATCACGAATTCCCCGCCTCTCCCCTTGACACCTGCCCGACAGCTGGTTGATCTATCGAGGTGCGTCCCGGTGCACCGCTCCCCACACTCCCATGGCTCCTGTCCTTCGCTGCGGCAGTGGCGGCAGCGTGCGCCTCGCCACCCGTCTCGGGCACCTCTCCCGGTGGCTCCTTGCCCGTGGAAGACACCGCCCCTCCCGAGGTCCACACCGAGTTGCAGGAATTGCCCCTGCTGTCGGCCTGGGTGGCCAGCGAGGCCAGCCTCGCCCGCACGGACCGACCGCTGGGTCCGGGAGAACAGATCGCCTGGCAAGCGGTGGGCGGGCTCTGGACAGCGCAGCCCGGACCTGGACCCACATGGGTGGGGCCTGTCGACGCCACACGCTGGCGGGTGCAGCGTCAGGTGGACGCCATGAGCGTGACGGCCACGCCCGCCGGCATCGTCGCCAGCGCAAGCTTCGACGACCAGACAGCCCTCCTCGCCAGAGGTGAGAGCGGGCGGGTCGCACTCTCCCTGAGCACCAACGACGCCGCGCCCCCCCTGAGCTGGCGCCTGCACACCGACGCCGGCGACCTCGATCCCGACTGCGATCCATGCTGGTCGGAGACGCCCGTGTTCATCGGTCCCGAGACGGCCGAGCTGGTGTTCCCCGCCTGGCGAGCCGAGCCCGGCACCGGCTCACTGCAGGTGAGCCTCGTGGTCCGCTCCCACCCAGACACACCCCTCCTCAGCGAGACCTTCGACACCATCCAGACCACCACATGGGCGGCCTGGGGCGACCCCCACGTCCACACCAACCTCTCGGTGGATGGCTGCGAGGACCCCGAGGACGAGTGCACACCCCGAACCCACCTTCCAGGCGAAGAGGTCTTTGCCCGAGCGGCTGAGGCTGGACTGCACTGGGCCGCCATCACCGACCACGCCGAGTGGGCCGGCTACCAGAGCCTGGACGGCGACACCGCCAACGCGACCATCGACATCTGGGGCGAGACACAGGCGCTCGCACAGGCTGCCGAGGGCGGCCCCGTCCTCCCCCTCATCGGCTACGAGTGGACGGCCGCCTACGACGACGGCGGGCATCGCACCGTGTTGGTCGACGATCTCGGCGCGTGCGGTGCATGGCGCATCCCAGCCAGCGCTGAGGACGACCGGATTCGCGGAACGGAGCGCGAATTCTACACGGCGAACACCATGACCCACTACGCCACACCCGCCGAGCTCATCGCCCGCTTCGCTGAGCTCGCAGAGGAGAGTGGCTGCACGGGCACCTCCGCGCGGAGCTGGTTCCACCACCCCGCCTACATCCCCCCGCGCCCCGTCGACTGGAACGGCGAGCACAACCGAGATCTGGGCGACAGCGTCGTCGAGATCCTGTCGGAGCACGGCTCCTCGGAGTGCACCGATCCCGAAGCTGATGGCTGCGACTGGCGACTGAACGCAGACAACCACGTGCCTGACGGGAGCATCCGCACGGCGCTCTCTCTGGGCATGCAGCTCGGCTTCATGGGCGGCAGCGACGATCACATGGCCAACCCCGCCAGCCTCTCGGGCCCCGGCAGCGTCTGGAGCGGCGGCACCATCCACGAGCACTTCGCCCCCGGAGCCATCACCGGCGTGCTGGTGGCCGAAGACACCTTGAGTCGCGGTGGCCTCTTCAGCGCCATCGATGCCCGCCACACCGTCGCCTCGTCCTGGCGAATGGATCGCTTCGCGGTGGCCCTGCTCGCCGAGTCTGGTGAGGTCTGGCTGCCAGGAGATGGGGTACCCGCAGGCACCCACGCCCTGTGGCTGGCCGCCGAGGACGACGCCTTCGACACCGTCACCATCGAGCTCATCGACCCCGGTGAGGGTGTCGTCCAGACCTGGACTGGCGACCAGCACGGAACGTCGATCACGTTCGAGGACGACTCCACGCGCTACCTCCGCCTCCGCATGTCGGGCCAGGAGGAGGAGCACCGGATCTTCGTGAGCCCATGGTTCGTCGAAGGGGCCCAAGGAGACGAGGACGACACCGACGACGCCGACTGAGGCCGAGGCTCACGGCCCCTCACACCACTGCAGCTCAGGGCCCTCCCACCTGCCAGGTTCCACCTCCGAGGGCGACCCGATCTCCCCCGAGCCTGCGCAGCAGATCTTCGGCGGCCGCCTCCGGAGAGATCAGCAT
>JAERSX010000687.1 GCA_016845285.1 Deltaproteobacteria bacterium
CCCCGCCCATCGATGCCCATGACCACCTGCGACCGCCGCACCCGACCGTCCGCCTCGAGGGAGTCGAGCTCGGCACGAAGCGCCCGAAGCGCTCGCTGACGGCGCACGTTCTCGGCCGGAGGATCGTCGCCGCAGTCCACCCCTGCCAGCCGGGTGACCCAGGCTGGATCGAGACGATCGAGGATGACGCCCAGGGGCAGGCCCTGCCCGAGCCGGCGACCGAGCCGGGCCCGGAGCCCTCGGGTGTGCAGCGCCTCCAGCACGGCCTCTCGGAGCGTCTCGGGGGTCAAAGGCACCGAACCTCCAGCAAGGGCCCCGCTCAGAAGGTCAAGGGCCCGTCAGGGGACTACCCCGGCATTGACGGCTGATTCGGGCCCCCCCTATGCTCGCCGCACCTTCGACGCGGACCCCGCGCGTTGGCCAAGGCACCCATGAACACCGGCGAACAGCGGGCCTCACATGGCCTCGCAGGCGGACCCGACGACCTGACGCGCATGGTGGGCTACACCTCGCGCAAGCTGGCGCCGTTCCAGAAGGTCGAGGTGACGCCGAGTGGCGATGGCGACGAGCGCTTCGACTTCCCAGAGGCGTACCGATCCGGCCTGATGGTGGACGTCATCCATGACGGCGCGGTGATCCCATCGGAGTTCCTGGTCGATGCCAGCGGCCGCCCCATCGCCGAAGAGGCCTTCTTCGACCAATACGTGCTCGAGCGCGACTGGGGCGCGAGCCTGCTCGCCGAGCAGGTCACGTCCCGCCTCGGCCTCGAGGGCTACTACCGGGTCAACATCGCCCGCGTGCTCATGGACTTCGGGCGCTTCCCGGGGGACACGGTCGGATCCGAGGACCACCTCGACCGCTTCGCCATCAACTACCCCTTCAGCAAGTTCCTCAGCCACGACCAGAAGAAGCGGGTGCTCGAGCACTACTACGACCGCATCTCCGAGAACATCGAGGAGGTGGTGGCCGGGCACTTCGTCAAGATCGCCCTGCACACCTACGACACCCACAACGCCAGCGGCACCCTGCGCCCGCAGGTGAGCGTGGTGACCCGCTCCGACGCCTACCAGAACCACAGCCGGCTGCCCATGGGCACCTTCGACCGGATGTTCCCCGACATCCTCGTCGAGTTCACGAGCGACCGGATCCTCCGCGACAGGATCTCCCTCACGCTGGAGCGCGCGGGGATCCCCGTCGAACACAACTACCCATACGCCCTCCCCGAGGGCAGCATCGAGGTGCGTGCCCAGGTCTGGTTCTTCTTCGAGTTCCTACGCCGGGAGTTCGAGGCCGAGTTCCCGGAGAGCGCCGAAGACCCCGCCTTCCAGCGGGTCTGGTCGATGTTGCTCGACACCAACCTGCGGGACTCTCGCAGCGACACCCTGCGGTCGTACATCCACATGTTCCGTCGCGCCCCGCGGAGCCAGACCAAGGTCTTCAAGGCCGCACGCGACGCCTACTTCCGGATCCAGGCTTTCCTCGATCGGAACAATCAGTCCGTGGTCGAGCGCTACCGCTTCTCGCCCTCTCGGCCGAGCACCCTCGGCATCGAGGTGCGCAAGGACCTGGTCTGGGAATTCGATCGCCACGGTCGACCGACCCACCCTCGGCCCGAGAATGCTGCCCGCATCGCAGACTCCATCGCCGAGGCCGTGGCGATCTACCTCCGCACGGACCGCCGACCGCACCGTCCGAGCACCGACGAGTTCATCCGTCGCGGGCCCTGGCCGGACCGAGAAGATCAAGACTATTGAGCGGATCCGGACCCAAGTCGAATTGACCGGAGGCGTCCGGCGAGCAAGGTAAGGGGGGCCACCTCCACCTTGGACGCGCAATGCAGCTCCCCCGTTGGTTCATTCCTGTGCTCGGCGTGCTGGCCGTGTTGGTCCTGGCACAGGGGCAGATCGTCGAGCTCACCGTCGACTGGCTGTGGTTCAGTGCGCTCGGTCACGAAGAGGTCTTCGTCACCTCGACCGTCGCACAGGTCGGGCTCTGGCTGGCCGGACTCCTGGGCGCCCTCGTGTTTCTCGGGGTCAATGCCCGGATCGCGCTGAAGCGCTCGCCGCCCAACTACGTTCGCCTGAGCATGCTCACCGCCGAGCTGGGTCTGACCGCCGACCAGCTCAAGCGCCTCGTCAACGCCGGCCTCGCCGCCGCGGTCATCCTGCCGAGCCTGCTCTTCGCCACCATCCTGAGCGCCCAGTGGATGGAGGTGCTGGCCTTCACCCAGCGCGTCAGCTTCGGATCGGCCGACCCCATCTTCGGCCACGACATCGGCTTCTACTTCTTCGTGCTGCCAATCATCGACCTCGCACAGGCCTGGTTCGTGGGGGTGGTCACCATCAGCATCCTGCCCGTCGCCGCCGTCTACCTGGGCAAGGACCTCATCCTGCAGCAGGGCCAGCCACGCATCGGCGAAGAGGGCCGCGCCCACCTGCTCACCCTCGGCTCCCTGCTCTTCGCGACCATGGCCGTGGGCTACGGCATCGACCGCTACGAGCTGCTCTTCAACCAGCGTGGCGTGGTCCACGGCGTGGGCTACGCCGACGCCGTCGCCAAGATCCCCGCCCTGTGGGGCATGGCTGCCACCAGCCTGGGCGTGGCCATCGCAGCGCTCATCGCCATCTTCCGGGACGGCTGGCGACTGCCACTCACCGCCGGTGCGCTGTACCTGGCCATGAGCGTGCTCTTCAACAACATGCTGCCAGGCGCCGTGCAGACCTACCTGGTGGGCCCCAACGAGCTCGAGCTCGAGCGGGAGTACCTGAGCCACAACATCGAGGCGACGCGGAAGGCCTTCGCCCTCGACCGCATCGAGGTCAAGCCCTTCGAGGCCGAAGAGGGCCTGACGATGAGCGACCTCGAGGCCAACCCGCTCACGGTCAACAACGTGCGCCTCTGGGACACGCGCCCCCTCCTCACCACCTACAGCCAGCTCCAGGAGATCCGGCTCTACTACGACTTCAAGGACGTCGACGTGGACCGCTACCTGGTGGACGGCGAGCTGCGCCAGGTCATGCTCTCGGCCCGAGAGTTCAACTACGACAACGTGCCGCAGCAGGCGAAGGGCTGGGTCAACCAGCACATCCTCTACACCCACGGCTACGGCCTGACCATGAGCCCGGTCAATGTGGTCACCCCCGAGGGACTGCCCTCTCTGTGGGTGCAGGACATCCCGCCCGAGACCACCATCGACCTGCCCATCGAGCAGCCTGAGATCTACTACGGCGAGCTCACCGACAACTACGTCATCGTGGGCACCACCACCGACGAGTTCGACTACCCCCTGGGCGACCAGAACCAGGAGACCCGGTACGCCGGCGAGGGCGGCATGGCCGTGGGTGGCGTGCTGCGGCAGGTCTTGCTCTCGCTCTACCTGGGCGAGTTCGACATCCTGCTGAGTCAGTACATCCAGGACGAGTCCAAGATCCTCCTCCACCGCGACATCTCGCGGCGAGCCGCGCGGATCGCGCCCTTCCTCCGCTACGACCGCGACCCCTACCTCGTGGTGGCCGATGGCCGCCTGAGCTGGATGATCGACGCCTACACCACCTCGGGCAACTACCCCTACTCGGAGCCCTACGGCACCCGACGAGGCGTCCGCGTCAACTACATGCGGAACTCCGTCAAGGTGGTGGTGGACGCCTACGACGGGCGCGTGGACTTCTACGTCGCAGACACCGACGACCCCCTGGTCGAGGTCTACAGCAAGATCTTCCCCGACACCTTCAAGCCCCTGGCCGAGATGCCAGACGCGCTCAAGGAGCACATCCGCTACCCGTCCGACTTCTTCGATGTGCAGGCCGACATGTACCGGGCCTACCACATGACCGACGAGACGGTGTTCTTCAACAAGGAGGACATGTGGGAGACGCCGACAGAGCGCTACGGCGGCCAAGAGCAGCCCATGGAGAGCTACTACCTGATCATGAAGCTGCCGGGCGCCGAGGCGGCGGAGTTCATCCTGCTGGTGCCGTTCACGCCCACCAACCGGGACAACATGATCTCCTGGCTGGCCGCACGCAGCGACCCGCCCCACTACGGCAGCTTGATCCTCTACCAGTTCCCCAAGCAGAAGCTCATCTACGGGCCACGCCAGATCGAGGCGCGGATCGACCAGGACCCCGAGATCTCCGAGCAGATCACCCTGTGGGGCCAGGCAGGCTCCGAGGTGGTTCGCGGCAACCTGCTCGTCATCCCCATCGGCAACTCGCTGATGTACGTCGAGCCCCTCTACCTGCAGGCCGAGAACGGTCAGCTGCCCGAGCTCAAGCGCGTCATCGTCTCCTACGAGAACCGACTGGCCATGCGCCACACCCTCGACGAGGCCTTGGCAGCCGTGTTCGGTGGACAGGGCAGCCGCGCCGACGAAGCCGCGCGCTTGCCCGAAGCCGAGAGGGTCGACCGCAGCGAGGACGCCAAGCAGCTCGGTACCGAGGCCGGCTGGGCCCGGCTGGCCGCCCAAGCCAGCGCCTGGTACCAGCAGGCCGAGAGCGCCCAGCGTGCCGGCGACTGGGCCGCCTATGGTGAAGCCTTGAGCGAGCTGGAGAAGACGCTGAAGGATCTCCAGACCCTGAGCGATGGTGACCGTGCGCCGGGACAGCTGGAGCAGATCCTGGACGAGGGTGGCGACGCGGACGGTGGGGAGACCCCCGATCAGCCCACGGAGCTCGAGCCGGTCGATCCGCCTGCCGAGGCGGGCGGCGAGGCGGCTCCCTGAGCACGCCGGATCCGCCGGCCCCCGACCTCCCCACGCCTGATCCGGCAGCGCCCGAGACGGACGGGACGGACCAGACCGACG
>JAERSX010000688.1 GCA_016845285.1 Deltaproteobacteria bacterium
GTACCAGTCCGTCCAGTCGGCATCCTCGTCGATGGTCCCGTCGCAGTTGTTGTCGACGTCGTTGCAGTCGTCGTCGGCGGCGCCCGGGTTCACCGTGTCGTCGTCATCATCGCAGTCGTCTTCGCAGGTGGTGTAGCCGTCGCTGTCGTTGTCCTCGCAGCCATCGGTCACGGTGATCGTGATGTCGGAGGCGAGGTTCCAGCCGTCGCCTGTCTTGCCACCGTTCTCGTCCACCGCGTTGCCCGCGCCGGCGATGGTGTAGTCGTCCAAGGTCGACGGCGCGGTCCACTCGAAGTCGAAGGTGACGGTGCCCCCGCTCGCGGCCTCGGCGGCGGAGTGGGTGATCTCGCTGGATGAAGTCTGGGTGTTGGAGCCTCCGGCCAGCTTGCCATCGCTGGCGCTCACGTTGAGGCCGCCGCCGGTGTGGTCGCTGTTGGAGGAGGTGATCTCGAGGGTGAGGCTGACCACGTCGCCCGGAGCCACTTCGGTGGAGCTCGCGTTCAGGGTGACGGTGACATCACTGTCGGCCGAGCTGCCATGACACGAGCCGCAGCCGGTCGTGGAATTGCCCGTCTTGCCCGTGCTGTAGGCGAGGGCGGTGCCGGGGGTGGCGAGCATCAGCGTGGCGATCAGGGTGCGCATGGGGTGTCCTCCAGACAACTCACAGTGCGGGATGATGCGTGAAGGGATCCCAGGACGCCAATTCAGAGTGCGTACGGCCAGTCGCCCCCGGGTCCGCCGAAGGCACCCAGATCGGCGAGGCTTCCGTCGTCGTCGGTGACATCGGCCGGTCCGGCGTCGATGGCGGGACTCCCCGCCATCAGGCTGAAGTCCCCGTTTGAGGGGTCGGCCCAGAGGGGGTCAGCCACCACCCACTCGCCCTCGGGCCAGTCCTCTTCGGCCTCGCCCTCCAGCTTGGTGATGTCGGGCCAGAGGCCGTTGGGGCCGGTCGTGAAGTCTTCGCCCCGGTGCTCGCGGTAGTACAGGGCCGGCTTGTCCTCGTCGTCCTCGAGGACCACGAGGTTGCCGACCATGTCGGCGATGCCCCAGTACCACTCGGCGTAGGGACCAAATCGGTCGGCGGTGTTCTGGTAGAAGTTGTTGTAGGCGATCTCGCCCACGCAGGCCGTGCACACGATGCCGCCGCCGCCTTCGTCGGCGTGGTTCCAGGCCACGATGTTGTGGCGGACGTTGGCGCCTCCGTTGCGCACGTAGATGCCAGCCCCGATGCTCGCGGTGTTGTGCACCACCACGTTGTACCGAATGGTCGGTGAGCCGTACTCCACGAAGATGCCGCCGCCGTGGCGCTCCTCGCCGACACCTCCGGTGATCCGGAAGCCCTCGAGCACGGTCTCTGCGGGTTCCCAGTTGCGCAGGCGCACGGCGGGTCCCTGGCCGAGGGCGTCGATGGTCGTCTCGGCCGGTCCGGCCACGCTGCGCACGGTGATGATCTTGCCCTTGAAGTCGACCACCTCGAAGTAGGTCCCCGGGCAGACCAGCACCACGTCGCCTTCCTCGGCGCCCCAGATCCCGTTCTGGATCGAGGTGAAGCGACGGTCGGTTCCCTCGATGTACACGGGGTAGTCGTCGTAGTCGAGGTCGGTGGGGTCGCCGCTGAAGGACTCCTCGGGACAGGAGGCTGAGGATGAGCCGGAGTCGCCGGAGTCGCCGGAGTCGCCGGAGTCACCGGAGTCACCGGAGTCACCGGAGTCACCGGAGTCACCGGAGTCACCGGAGTCACCGGAGTCACCGGAGTCACCGGAGTCACCGGAGTCACCGGAGCCCACTGGGGCGCCGCTGCTGGGGAGCACTGGATCCGACGCCGTGCAGGCGAGCAACCACCACCACATGTGGTTCTCCGGGCTGGGTCGGGAACAGGGTAGCCACCCACGATGCGGACCGGGGCCCGCGGTCGTGGGATAGGGGTTCCGGGTGCCGGTCTACCGCATTCCCCGCCGGGTCTTGTTTCCTCCAGCGAGCGCTGCCGAGCCGGATGGTCTCCTGGGCGTGGGCGGTGACCTCCGTCCCGAGCGCCTGGTCTTGGCCTATGCCAGCGGGATCTTCCCCTGGTACAGCGAGGGCCGAGCCATCCTCTGGTTCTCGCCGGATCCCCGCTTCGTCTTGCCCATCGACGGGCTCCACGTCGGCCGTAGTTTGCGCAAGCGTGTCCGACGTGGCGACTACGAGATCACCCTCGACACCGCATTCACCGAGGTGATCTCGGCTTGCAAGACCAAGCCCCGCCCCGGTCAGCGCGGCACCTGGATCACCACCGACATGCGCAAGGCCTACATCGAGCTCCACGAGCGGGGCATCGCGCACTCGGCGGAGGCCTGGAAGGACGGCCAGCTGGTGGGTGGGCTGTACGGCGTCGCCCTGGGGGGCCTCTTCGCGGGCGAGAGCATGTTCGCCCACGCCTCTGACGCCTCGAAGTGCGCCTTCGTGTGGCTCGCGCGTCAGCTCGAGGTCTGGGGCTTCGGCCTCATCGACAGCCAGATCCACACCGACCACCTCGAGCGCTTTGGGGCGGTCCACATCTCCCGCGAGGAGTACCTGACTCGCCTGCCTGAGCTCCTGGAGCTGCCGGGGCGGCCCGGCCCCTGGTCGTTCGATCGCGACTTCGATCCGCTCGCGGAGCCGCTGGGTCCACCCTCGGGCGACCCCTAGCGCACCGCTTGGATGAGCTGCTCGTAGGTCATGGAGCCCACCCGGGCCGACTTCACCTCGCCTGCGGGGCCCACGATGACCGTGGTGGGCAGGGTGGAGACGTCGTAGGCACGGATGGTGCTGTTGTCGGCCACGGCCACCGGGTAGTTGATGCCGAAGGTCTCGGCGGCGCGGCGAACCGCCACCTCGTCCCCTGAGTTCACGGCCAGGCCGATGACGGGGATCTCAGGATGGTCGTCGTGGAAGCGGGCGAACTCGGGAACCTCGGCCTTGCACGGGCCACACCAGCTCGCCCAGAAGTTGAGCACCACGGTCTGGCCCTGAAGAGCTGCCAGATCGAAGGTCTCTCCGTCGAGGTCCTCGATGGCGAACTCGGGTGCTTCACTGGGCAGATCGGGACGGGTCTGAAACCAGCCCACCACCACGAACACCACGGCCGCCACGAGCAGCGCGATGGTCCAGTCTTTCAACATGCGCACCATGGCTTCAACGTAGTCTCCCCTCGCGGACCGTGCAGGGTCTGGCTTGGCAGGCCGCACATGGACGATTCTGCTTGGCGAGCGTGTCTGGGGGCTGGCGTGCTACGTAGCCCGCCCTCGGAGGTCCCATGGTTCGGCCGATCTTGTCGATCGCAGCGATCTTGTCGTGTGTGTCGGGCTCAGCACTCGCCCTCGAGCCCCCTACTGGCTGGACCAGCGTGGACGAAAGCACCGCGGTGTTGAACGCCGAACGTCCCGAGTATGGGGAGCTACGTGAATTCACGGTGACGGGTGGCACGGGCGATCCCGACGAGATCGTCCTCTCCCTGAAGTCGGTGGGCGTGGTGGTCGAGAGCCACCTGCCCGACAACCAGGGGGCCGTCAACCTGGCGATCCAGGGCCGGCTCGCCCGCGCCCGGCACGTGGTCGTGGACGATGGGGCCACCTGGATGGTGGTCATGGTCGCCCCGGAGCACGCCGCCACCCTCGACCCCGACGCTGTGTTGATGGCGGCCCTGCCGCGCCCCAGTGGCGGCGAGTGGGGCCTCGAGCAGGCCCAGCCCCTCTCCGGCTGGACCGATGGCTCGGTGTGGGGTGCCGACAAGCCTGCTGCCGCTGAGAGCTGGGTCACCGAGGGATCCATGGATCCATGGGCCCAGGACGCCACGGTCGTCGGCATCTGGGAGGGGAGCGCCATCCTCGCCGGAACACCCACCAACCTCCGCTTCCGCTTCGAGAACACGGGCGCTGTGATCCTCGAGCGCACGCCGCGCAAGAAGAAGGCAGAGGTCCTCGAGGGGTCTTGGGCCACCCGCAAGGGGCTGATGAAGCTCGACGTGGACGGCGGTGGAGACGCCTTGGGCTACAGCGCACTGGGCTCGACACTCACCATCGAGTACGCCGGCGCGCAGGTGACCCTCTACAAGAAACAGGGCTAGGGTTGGACCCCAACAATCCTCCCGGAACTCCCATTCGCGAGGCACGGCGCCAGCGGGTGCAGCAGATGCTGGCGCGCCGTCTGAGCGGTGTCGTCGTGGTGGCGGAGGCCGTGCGCCGGCGCCACAACACCAGCGCCATCCTGCGGAGCTGCGAGGCCTTTGGCGTGCACGAGGTGCACCTGGTCACCGGGACCTTCCGGCCCTCGAAGGGGGCGGCTCGGGGCGCCGAGCGCTGGCTGGAGCTCCACCGTCACGCCACCACCACGGACTGTGTGACCCAGCTCCGTGCACGCGGCTTCCGCTTCTACATCGCCGACCTGGCCGACGATGCCTTGAGCCCCGAGGAGGTGCCCGTGGACCAGCCGGTCGCGGTGCTCTTCGGCTCGGAGATGAGTGGTGTGAGCGACGAGGCGAGGGCGCTGGCCGACGGCGTGGTCTCGGTGCCCATGCGAGGGCTGACGGAGTCGCTGAACGTGGGCGCGGCCGCGGCCTGCACCATCTACCGCCTGGCCGAGCGGCGCCGGGCACTCACCGGCAGTGACCTCTCGGTGGCCCGGCAGGAAGCCTTCTATGAGGCCTGGGAGGCACGCGAACAGGCAGCCCGGGCCGGTCGTGCGGCGCGGCGGAAGCTGAAGCTGGAGCGTCAGGGCACCTGAGGCCGTGGGGTGACCTCTGCCCGAGCGAGGTCAGCCCGTGAGCTGGGGCACATCGCTGAACTGCTGCTGCAGCAGACCCAGACGTGGATCGCCTTCTGGCACCTCGCTCTTCAGCTGAGCGAGCTTGCCGTCCAGGGCGGGATCCCCTTCGTTCCTGGCCTGCAGTGCCTCGAGGTAGCCGTCTTGCCACTCTGGGCCGCGCCGGTTGTGGGCGATGTCGCGCATGAGCTCGGCGGCCCGCTTCGGATCGAGACGATCTTCGAGGTAGAGCTGCGCCAGCATTCGGCCGGCGGCCACGTCGTAGGGCTGGTAGCCGCACTTGCCGGGCGTGTTGCAGGCCTTGCTCATGCCGCCCTCGAGGGCCTGCATGGCTGCCATGCGCTTGCCCTGGCGCATGCGCGTGCGGGCCAGCAGCTTCACCAGCCCCATGTCGCGTGGCGCTTGTTCGAGCAGCGCGAAGGCCTCCTCTTCTGCCTCGGCGTACTCTCCCTTGGCCTCGAGCAGGCTGGCGCGAGCGGCCTTGAGCGAGCCCAGGGGACGGCGTGCCAGCTCCGCCTCGACGACGGCGAGGGCTGTGTCCATCCGACCCAGACGGGCCAGCGTCTGCACCGTCAGGACCGCGGTGTCCTCGGTGCCGATGAGGCGGTGCCCCACCTCGTCTCCGAAGGTCTGCAGGTCGCTCACTGCGGCGGGGAGCCGTCCGAGAGCCAGGGCAGCTCGGGCGCGCTCGTACCGGGCGATGGGGTCCTGGGCCACGTAGGCGCCCAGGGCGTCGTAGGCTGCCTTGACCTTGCCCTCGTCGAGGCCGGCCACGGCCTCTGCGAAGCCTGGCCCCAGCTCCACCAGTCGGCGCCGGAGCTGCTCGGGCCAGCCTTCCACCCGCATCGCGTATTGCAGGCGTGGGTCATCCGGCGGCAGAGCCCAGAGCGGATCGTCGCCCTCGGGATCGGGCAGCTGCTGTGCGGTTCGGGCCGCCGCGGCCTCCTCGGCGGCCCGGACCATCCGCCATTCCTTGCGGACGTCGCGCAGGGCGGCGCTGCTGGCTCCGAAGGTGCGCGCCATCTCGAGGTGTTCCTTGGCACCATCGCGGTCGTCGGCGTTGAAGAGCGCGCGGGCCTGCTCGATGTTCAGCATGATCAACCCGGCCATCGCCTCCTCCAGGAGCGCGGCGGCCTCGGGGTGATCCAGCTCTTCGAGCTCCCAGCGCGCGTCGACGAAGCGTTCGTCTGCCAGGAACTTACGCGCCCGGGAGATCCGGCTCTCGGGGTCCTTGCCGAAGATTCGACTCAGCCAGCCCATCACTCACCCTCCGCATCGAGTTCGTCGCCGCGCGGTGCCAACAGGGACTGTGCCCCGTACCGACGGTATTCATCCAGGAAGGACAAGGTCTCGGGGATGGCCTTGTCGATGTAGAGCACGCCGTCCAGGTGGTCACACTCGTGCTGTGCCACCACGGCAGCGAAGTCGTCGAGCACGAGTTGCAGGGGGGCGCCGGTGCGGTCGTAGGCTGAGACCTCGATCTGGGCCGGCCGCGCCACTGCGCCGCGGAGGCCAGGCACGCTCAGACAGCCCTCGAAGGTGATGAGGTGGGCATCGGTCAGGGGCGTCAGCTCTGGATTTATCCAGACCTCCATTCCACGGTCGTCATCGAGCTGGAGCACGACGATGCGCTTGCTCTGATGGACCTGGGGCGCGGCGAGACCCGCACCGTCGGCATCATCGACAGTGTGCAGCATGTCGTCGATCAGGCGCTGGATCTCAGGCGACCCGATGTCGGAGAGGGGGACCGGCGACGCCGGCTTGCGCAGCACGGGATGCCCGGCGCGTGCGATCTTCAAGATGGCCATGGTTCGAACTTAACCACGCCTCGGACTGTTGCGTGGCCGGTGTCTGCCGGGTATGGCCCGATCCCCGAATCTACCGAGATGGAGCCAGCCACCATGGCCGATCCCAACAACATCTGGAAAGACAACGTCGGCGGCGTGGTCACGGTCGAGGGCAAGAAGGTCTCCTTCTACGTCGACATGGAGTGCATCCTCTGTTCGGTCTGCTCAGACGCGGCCCCGAACAACTTCCGCATGAGCGACGACGAGGATCACGACATCTGCTACAAGCAGCCCGAGAACGCCGAAGAGTACGAAGAGTGCGAAGAGGCGATGGAGAACTGCCCCGTCGAGGCCATCGGCGAGGACGGCGTCGGCACCTGAGGCGGTTCAGCCTCCGCTGAACAGCGCCTTCTGGGCAGCGCCGATCTCGACCCGGGCGGCGTCCCGGATGGTCGCGGCGTCGGGATGGTCGGGTACGCCTGGATCGAGATCGATCTTGCGGTCGAGGGCGCCGGTCACCCGTGGGCCCGACCCGTCGAGGTCGAGTTCGAGGCGCAGCTCACCAAGACGCATGGTCTGGAAGTGGCTGCGGACCCACACGGCCTCGCCGACCCGAAAGGGGGCGCTGCGGTCGCGGTGGAGGTTGGTGTCGACCACCACGTCCACCAGGCCCGTCTCCGCGAGCTTGCGGGCGGCCTCGGGCGCGCCATAGGCGAGCAGGATCACCACATCGACGGTGTCACGCAGCTCGGCAAGCACAGCCTTTCCGGCGGTCACGGGTGACAGCACCTCGAAGCCCGGCGTGGGGAGGAAGGTGACGCCGGGGGTGCTGATGCCGGTGATGCCCACGGTGAGCTCGCCCAGCTCGAGGCGCCGGGTCTGTGCCACACCGGGTCCACGAAGGTTGGCGCTGACCAGCGGGAGGCCCTCGCTCGCCACGAGCTCCGGTCCGCCCAGGCTGGTGATCCCTGCCATGTCGTTGTAGCTGACGTTGAGTGCGCTCGGTGCGAGGTCGAGGAGGCCGGCCACCATCCAGCGGTTGAGCACCGGCACATCGGGTCGGGTCGTGCCGTCCAGGCTCATGGCGTCCTCGAGCCAGTAGCCACCGTTGACCTGGACCACGGGGACCGAGGGCTGCGCGTCTCGCACGGCGGAGGCGTAGGCGGCCTGTCGGGCAACGCTCCCTCGCGGGCGCTTTGGACAGCCGCAGGTCTCCAGCGAGCCCTTTTCCTCCCCGCCGTACAGCACCACCAGCTCGGCGCCGTCAGGGGCGGCGAGGCGCTCTTGCAGGAGACCGTCCACCACCAGCTCACCGCGCAGCGGACCCGTGCCGGTGCTCACCACCTGGACCGGTGGCACGGTCGGTGCGCACGCCGCGAGCAGCAGCATCGTCGCCCACCGCAGGGCCATGGTCCTCTCCTCTCGGCCGACCCGCTGTCTGGCGGGCTTCGGACAAGGTCCAGAATAGCCGGCCGGCGTCACGCGTCCATCACAGTGCCCTCACCCAAACTTCACTGAGGGCTGATTCCCTGGATGGCATGTTTTTCGTGGAGGCTCGGATGACCGCACTTCACCTCCCCGTCCATATCGACAGGCTGCTCCTGCTGGCTGCCCAGGCAAGCTGTGGCGCCGTGCTGGACCTCGGTGGGCGACGGCATCTCGGTCGACTGGACCTCCCTGATGACTTCGGCGAGTGTGCCTTCGTGGTCGAAGAGGGTCCACCGGCCTCCGTCCCTGCTGGCCATCCCGCCGAGGTGGAGCTCTGGATTCGAGGAGAGCTCACGCGCTTCCGGACCCGGGTGCGGAGTGGGCGTGGGCGTCGGATCCGCCTGGATCGACCCCGCCGCGTCGACCGCATGGCGAGGATCCTGCCCTTTGGGACGGCGTTCGCGCTGGCCTTCGGTGGGGAGGTCCGGTGGCATGCGGTCTCCTCCCTCGAGGCCGACGAGCTCCGCTTCATCGTGGGCCAGCACCTGCCTCCGGGGATGGTGGAGGGGTGGTTGGCCATGCCGGACCGGAGGGTCATGCCGGTGCGGTTGATGAGCCATGTCGACGGAGCGGTGCGGGTGGGGTGCATCCGAGGCACGCGGCCCGTCGACCGTCGTCAGCTGGGCGCCCGACCGGTCCAGGCGCGGGCGTCCTAGGCGGTCAGGGCAGCGAGGCGGCGCAGTGGGCGAGCGCAGGCCGCGACGTGGGCGGCGAGGTAGCGGTCGGGGTCGCTGGAGGCCAGGGCCTCGAGTCGTCCCCGGGGACGCGAGTTGACCTCGATGAGCCAGGGCTGCTCTTCGGAGTCGAGGACGAGGTCCACGCCCAGCTCCACCAGCCAGCGACCGTCTGGCGCCGCCGACAGGGCCTCACAGGTCATGTCGCAGAGGGTGGTGATGGCGGCTCTGGTGGCATCGGAGAGCACGGTGGCGGGCACCACCTCGGCTCCGCGGGCTGCGTTCACCACGGGGTCTTCTCGACTCTGACGGACCACGCCGGTGCTGTGCCACCAGGTGCCGTCCGTCAGCCGCTGGCACAGCACGCGTACGCTTCGGCCCGCCCAGCCGGCAGGGGGTGGCACGGCCCGCTGGAGGATGGCGGGGTCATCTCTTCCGGGGACAGCGCTCGGACGGGCCGCGGACAGGGTGTCGCCCGGGAGCACGTGGGCCACGCCGATGCCGAGGGCGCCGTAGCGGGGCTTCAGGAAGCCCGCGCCCCATTCGTCGAGCGCGGTGGCGAAGCCATCGGGCGTGGCCACCACGTCGGGCTGGCGCACGCCCGCTCCCTCGAGGAGGCGCTGGCAGTCCAGCTTGTCTCGACACAGCATCGTGAGGGCCAGCGGGTTGCCTAGGGGCAGGCCCCCCAGCTGGCTCAGGATCTGGGCGAAGCGATCAGCCCGACGTTGCGATGGATATCGATCGTGGAGCGCGGAGACAGGGTGCTCGCGGACGGCCTCCCAGCCTCCTGGACGAGCGACCATGCCGCTCATGCGGCCAGCCCGCAGCGTGTCACCGAAGACGAGCTCGATCCCCTCCCCGCCCAGCGCCAGGGCCGCCCGTCCGATGGGGCGCGTCTCTGGCGGCGGCATGGGCCGCTCGGGGTCGATGGGGACCAGCACGCCGAGGGTCTGCATGGGGCCCTGTATGCTGCCGGGGTGCCTGTCGAGATCGTCCTCATCGCAGCTCTCGCGGTGGCGCTGCTGGCGGCCCTGTTGGGGTGGTGGCGGTCGATCGGTCGGGCCGGCCGCCGCTCACGGCGCCGGAACGCCACGGCCCAAGCGGGGGAGGCTGACGCCGAGGCCCTCCTCGAGGCTCACGGGTACACGGTGCTGGCTCGCCAGGAGGTCCGCGGCGCCACCCTGTGGGTAGACGACGAGCCCGTGGACTACGAGGTGCGGGCCGATCTGCTGGTGGAGCGGGACGGCTCGCGCTGGGTGGCCGAGGTGAAGACCGGGCGGCTGGCTCCCGATCCCCGTCACCCCCCGACCCGTCGCCAGCTTCGAGAGTACGGTGCCCTGTTTCCCGACTGCGGGCTGCTGCTCGTAGACATGGATGAAGACGCTGTGTTCGAGGTGTCCTTCGAGGACCATGAGCCGCCGTGAGACCGCTAGGACCGACGGTTTCGGGTGTGTGTGGGCTGGTGTAAGCTCCGTCACCTCCAGGAGACACCATGTTGGTCCTCATCGCTCTTGTGGCGCCGTCGCTTGCCGCAACGCTCACCGTCGATCCCTCGGATGCGAGTGCCTACGAAGAGATCCAGGACGCCATCGATGCAGCGACCACGGGTGACACCATCGAGGTGGTGTCTGGCACCTTCACCGAGTGCATCGACACGAGCGGTCTCGATCTGACCATCGTGGGCGACGGTGCCAGCTCGACCACCATCGACTGCCGTGGCAACGACACCAACGCCGTCACCATCGAGAACGGCGAGACGGTGACCCTGCAGGACCTCGCGGTCGAGAACACCACCTACCGTGGGATCTACGTCGAGTCGTCGACACTGACCATGAGCAGTGTGTTGGTGGAGGGAGCCGGAAGCTACAACTATGTCTCGGGCGGTGGGCTCTACATCGCCGGTGGTTCCGTCACCATCGAAGACTCTGAGTTCGACGACAACACCGGCTCGTCGGGCGGTGCTATCTACGTCGATGACGGCGCCACCCTCGACGTCTCGGACACGATGTTCAGCGACCAGTGGGCCTACTATGGCGGGGCCATCTACGTGGTCTACGACTCGTCGCAGGGCGCGTCCACCATCACCGTGACCGACTGCACCTTCGACGACAACACCAGCTACTACGGCGGCGCCATCTGGGCCGACGACTACACCGACCTCTACACCGAGGGAACGACCTTCGATGGCAACGATGCCACCTATGGTTATGGCTCGGCAGTCCGTCTCGACTCTTCGGCCACCTACACGTCGACCGATGACACCTTCGACGACAACTTCGGCTCCTACACCAACTACGGCCAGGTGTTCGTCGCCTCAGGCGCCACGCTGACCATGAGCGGCGGCACCGTCACGGGTGGCTCAGGCTCTTACGGCGGTGGCGTCTATGCGGAATCGGCCACCGTCGAGATCGAAGACACCACCTTCGACGACAACACCGCCACCTACGGCGGCGCCATCTACGCGACCAGCAGTGCGGTCGATCTCACCGAGGTCACCCTCAGCGACAACGCGGCGACCTACTACGGCGGCGCGATCTACGTCACCGGGTCCACCCTCGACGTGTCCGACTCGAGCTTCACCCAGAATTACACCACGTACTACTATGGTGGCGCCGTATATGCGGTATCGAGCAGCGCCATCAGCCTAGATGACGTGGACTTCGAGAGCAACGAGGCCGGCGTCAGCTACTACGCGTACGGTGGTGCCGTCTATGCAAGCGCCACCACGGTGGACTCGACGGACTCGACCTTCACCGACAACAGTGCGTATTACTCGGGCGGCGCGGTCTACCTGAGCAGCACCAGCGGCGACAACTCCTTCAGCGGAGGCAGCTTCGACGGCAACAGCACCGACTCTCACGGTGGTGCCGTCTATGCGTACTACACGGTTGGCACCCTCAGCTTCGACGATGTCGACTTCGACAGCAACGAGGCGGCCTCCAACGGAGGTGCCGTCTATTCGTACCTCTACACCGACCTCGACGTCACCGACTGTGCGTTCACGTCGAACACCGCGGGCTCTTCGGGCGGTGGCATCTACCACTACTACTACGGTGACTCGACCATCAGCGGCACCACCTTCGAGGGGAACGAGGCCACCTCCTACTACGGGGGCGGTGCCTACATGAACCCCTACTCGTCGAGCTACGACATCACGATCGAAGACTCGGAGTTCGATGGAAACGTGGCTGCGAGCTCTGGCGGTGGCCTGTCTGCACATTACGTGGGCACCTTGACCATCTCCGAGAGCAACTTCACGGAGAATGAAGTGACCTCGTCGGGTGCCAACGGTGGCGGCGCCTATCTCTACTACAATGCGAACCTCGAGGTCGCGAACAACACCTTCTGCCTGAACGAGGCGGACTACGGTGGTGGCGTCTACTCGTATTACGCGCACACGAGCGACTCCTGGACCAACAACGTGTTCCAGGAGAACGTGGCCAACAGCAATGGTGGTGGGCTCTATCTGTATGCCCACTACGTAAACGAGCTCATCAACAACACCTTCGTGGGCAACGACGCGGCCTACTACGGCGGTGGAATCTACGGCTACTACGCCTACATGGACTCCATCAACAACATCTTCGCCTACACGGTCGATGGCGACGGCGTGTACGGCGCCGACTACTACTCCGGCTACTACAGCGACTTCACGTACAACGACATCTACTCCAACTCCAACAACGATGCCGGTGGCTACTGGTCCATCACCTCGGGCTCCGACGGAAACATCAGCGACGCACCGGACTTCACCGACTACACGCAAGACGGCGACTGTACCAACGACGACCTGACGCTCATCAGCACCTCGGCGCTCATCGACGCCGGCGACACCAGCATCACCGATCCCGACGGCACCACATCCGACATCGGTGCCTACGGCGGATCTGGCGCGAGCATCACGGACTCGGATGGCGACGGCTACTACTCCAACACCGACTGCGACGACTCGGACTCGGCCATCAACCCGGGGGCCAGCGAGGTCTGTGACGGCGTCGACAACGACTGCGACGGCGACACGGACGAAGACTCGGCCACCGATGTGCTCACCTGGTACATCGACAGTGACGGCGATGGTGAGGGCGACAGCGGCACCACCGACATCGACTGCGATCAGCCCAGCGGCTACGTCGACAACACCGATGACTGCGACGACGGGGATGCGTCCATCAACACCGGTGCCAGCGAGACGGCGTACGACGGCATCGATCAAGACTGTGATGGCAGTGATCTGACCGACGTGGACGGCGACGGCTACGACTCGACCAGCGTGTCGGGAGGGACGGACTGCGACGATGAGGACACGGCGGTGAACCCTGGGGCCACCGAGACCTGGTACGACGGCACCGACAGCGACTGCGACGGGGCCAGTGACTACGACCAGGACGGCGACGGCGAAGACGCCGAGGGCTACGACACCGATGGTGATGGCACGGCGGACGGCACGGACTGTGACGACACGGACAGCTCCGTCAACACGGCGGCCGCCGAGACCTGGTACGACGGGACCGACAGCGACTGTGACGGGGCCAGCGACTACGATCAGGACGGCGACGGTGAAGACGCCGATCTCTACGGTGGAACGGACTGCGACGACGAGGACGAGACCGTCAACACGGCGGCGAGCGAGACCTGGTACGACGGGGTGGACCAGGACTGCGACGAGGCCAGTGACTACGATGCAGACGGCGACACCTACGACTCAGAGTCTCACGGCGGCGACGACTGCGACGACGAAGACCCCGATCTCAACCCGGGTGCCGAGGAGGAGTACTACGACGGCGTCGACCAGGACTGCGACGACTCCAACGAGTACGACGCCGACGGTGATGGCTTCGACAGCGACGCCTACGGTGGCGACGACTGCGACGACGACGACGAGGAGATCAATCCTGACGCCACAGAGATCGAGGACGACGGCATCGATCAGGACTGCGATGGTGAGGACGCGACCTCGGGCGGTGACGACGGCGGTGACGACGGCGGTGACGACGGCGGTGACGACGGCGGCGACGACGGCGGCGATGACGGCGGCGACGACGGCGGCGACGACGGCGGCGACGACGGCGGCGACGACGGCGGCGATGACGGCGGCGACGACGGCGTAGATGACGGCGGCGATGATGGCTCGGGCATCGACGGCGGCGACGGCAAGGACGACGCGGGTGGCTGCAGCTGCAAGACCTCGCGCTCGTCGGCTGCGCTCCTCTTCCCCTTGGGTCTCCTGGGTCTCGCCGGTCTACGGCGCCGGCGGGAGGGGTAGGTCATCGGTGCAGCCTGCACAGGTTGGCGTTCGCGTCATGTGAGCTGGATGCTGATGGCTGGGTGTGTGCCAGAGCCCTGCCCGGAGGGCTCGGCGAGACGGGACGACGGTGTCTGTGCCTTGATCGTAGAGGGGGAGCAGGACGCTGACTCCGGCGGTGATCTGGAAGGTGAGTCCCTGCCGTGGTCGGAGGTCGAGCCTCCCAGCGAGGGGGAACCGTCGGCGGCGTGGACGACAGACGAGGTGCAGGCGGCCCTCGAGCTGGCGCTCTCCCAAGCCCTTCCCGATCCCTTCAGCCTCCAGGAGGCCTGGCACGGGTACTTCGGGGAGTCCGACGGTGGCTGTCCCGGCGACGATCCGTACCAGATCGAGGTGGGGGTGGATGGCTGCACCACGAGTTCTGGTTGGACCTACGCCGGACCAGCGCTGTATGCCGAGGCGGAGGACGCGGACTCCTACGCCTTCCTGTTGGTGGCCGACAGCTTCATCGTTCGTCCCACTGGCGAGACGGTGGTGGTCAGCGTCATCAACGACTACCAGCGCGCTGGAGCGGACGGGGCGCGGTCTTGGACGCTCGAGCTGGCGGGCACCTTGTTCGACCCACTCGCCGCTGACTGGCTCGGTCAGGGGGCGAGCCTCGATCTGGACGCGACGGGATCGGATGATGGCCCCTTGGTGCTCGACGGTGGAGTGCATGTGGGCACGGCGCCCGCATGGGGTGCCCGCTCGCTGGCCATCGACAGCAGCTGTCCCCTCGACGGCATCCTGGCGGTACGCGACGCCGCTGGACGCTGGATAGAGATCGAGCTGGACTGTGCAGAGTGCGGCGTAGCCCGCATGGGCGATGAGGAGCTCGGCGAGGTCTGCCCAGACGCCACCATGCTCCAGGCCTTGGCCACCACGCTGGAGGGGCCGTGATCGCTCTGTGGTTGGCGCTCCTCGGCTGTGGTCCAGCGCCCTGTGGCGAGGGCCTGGGCCGCGACAACGATGGTCGCTGTGTGACGCTTCGTGGCTCGGTGATGGGGGATAGTGCAGACACGGGTCACGATGAGATCGCCGAGCACGAGTCGCTTCCGGCTCCCCGGCTGCTGCGGCGCCTCAGCCTCGATCTCCGCGGGGTCCTGCCGAGCACCGATGAGCTCGATGCTGTCGAGGCCGACGCTTCGCTCGTGTGGGACTACCGGGACGGGTGGCTCGACGATCCACGCCTGGAGGAGCGCCTGGTCGCGCTGCTGGCCGAGCGCTGGCACACCACGGTGGACGACTACCTCATCCACTATTTCGAGTACCCCGAGTTCCGGGATCGCCCAGACGTCGAGTACACCTTCGAGCGTGCCCTCGGCGAAGAGCCTCTGCGGTTGATCGCCCGTATCGTCGTCGACGACCGTCCCTGGACCGATGTGGTGCTCGCCGACCACAGCATGGGCCACGACCTCCTCGCCGAGATCTGGCCCATGGACTACCCCGAGGGCGCTGAGGGCTGGCAGGAGGTCCGGTACACCGACGGGCGGCCCGCTGCCGGCGTGCTGAGCACCAATGGGTTGTGGTGGCGCTACTACACCACCGACTCCAACCTGAGCCGTGGTCGGGCCGCTGCGCTCACGCGGCTGCTCGCGTGCGAGGACTTCCTCAGCCGGCCCATCTCCATCAGCGCTGCCGACGACGGCGGCAGCCTGGGCTCGGTGCTCGAAGAGCCTGGCTGTGTGAGCTGCCACAGCACCCTGGATCCACTCGCCGCCGCGCTGTTCGGCTTCTACCCGATCAATCCGTACAACGGTCCGGAGAATTCGACCTACCATCTCGAGCGCGAGCCCCTCGGGTCCGAGCTCCTGGGCGTGGCTCCGGCGTGGTTCGGAATTCCCGTCAATGGTCTCGAAGATCTGGCCTGGCAGATCGCCAACGACGAGCGCTTCATCAGCTGTGGCGTGGAGTCCTTCACCGAGGCCTTCTGGCGTCGCGAGCTCGCCCACGACGAGCCGGAGGATCGCGCCCGGGTGGCCGTGCTGCGCGAGGCCTTCGTGGTGGGCGAGCTGCGGGTGCGTCCTCTGCTCGCCGCCATCACCGACCACCCCGTCTACAGCGCTGGCGCCTCCAGCGACCCTGCTGACGACACGCGGAGGCTCCTGTCTCCCGACCAGGTCGCCACCGTGGCGCAGGATCTGAGTGGCTTCACCTGGGAGGCCGACGGCTTCGACCTCATGCGCTCCGACACCACCGGCTACCGCATCATGGCCGGAGGTGTCGACGGCCTCCTCGTCACCCGCGCCCAGGTCGACCCGGGACTCACCGCCGCGCTCGTGTGGCAGCGTGTGGCCGAGGGAGTGGCGGCGGGACTGGTGGACCAGGGGGCGGTGCCCGTGGACGCTCGTCCCGGAGACGCGACGTTCGAAGACACGCTGGAAGCATTCTTCTGGAGGGTGATGGCACGTCGCCCTACGGCCGAAGAGACGGACGCCTTGGCGGCACTCTTCGACGAGGTGTTGGGCTTGGAGTCTGCAGAGATCGCCTGGCAGGCGGTGCTCAGCGCCGTCCTCCGAGACCCAGAGGCGGTGACCCGATGAGGCGACGAAGACTCGGTCTGGGAGCGACTCGTCGTGGGCTCATGCAGTGTGCGGCTCTCGGGGTGGGGGGGCTGGTGCTGCCCCGGCTGGCACGAGGGCAGGAAGCCTCGTCGAGGCGTTTTCTGTTTGTTTTCTGTGATGGTGGGTGGGACCAGTCCACAGTCTTCGTGCCTTACGCCGACCTCGACGTGGGCCTTCCACTGGAGGCCGACGCCACCGTCGAGGAGATCGGCGCCCTGCGCTTCGTCGACAGCCCTGCACGTCCCTTCGTGCGCAGCTTCTTCGAGTCCTGGCACGATCGTACCTGCATCTTGAACGGGTTCGAGGTGCGCTCGATCGTGCACGAACGCTGCCGTCAGCTCGTGCTCACTGGGCGCGCCGACGCCACCGTGGACGACTGGCCCACCCTGCTCGCTGCCGCGGCCACTGACGACCCGTTGCTGCCTGCCCTGGTCGTGTCTGGCCCGTCCTTCTCGGCCGAGCATGGCAACGCTGTGGTGCGTCTGGGCGAGTCGGGACAGCTCTCTGGCTTGGTGGATGGCTCGTCGCTGGCGGCTGCGGGGGTGTCGGCCTTGACGGGCGAGGCGGGCACGGCGGTAGACCGCTACCTCCAGGATCGCGCTCAGGCCTTCGTGGATGCGGCGGGCACGGAGCGCGACCTCCGCTTCGGAGAGCGCTACCACGGCGCCCTGGAGGATGCCGTGGCGCTCGGAGAGCTGTCTGGTGACCTGGACCTGTCCGCCGACACCTCGAAGCGCTTCGTGGAGCAACTGAGCCCTGCCCTCGATGCGCTGGAGCAAGGGCTCTCCCGCTGTGTGCTCAGCCGCAACCTGGGCGTCAACGACATGGGCTACGACTCCCACTCCGACAACGCCTTCCTCCAGTCCATCCACCAGGACCAGCTCTTCAGTGACCTGGCGGACCTCATGGCGGAGCTGGAGAGCCGCACGGGCACGAGCGGGCAGCCGCTGAGTGAGGAGACGGTGGTGGTGGTGTTCTCGGAGATGGGGCGCAACCCGCAGATCAACAGTCAGGATGGCCGGGATCACTGGACCTGGACCAGCGCGATGATCCTGGGCTCCCCTGTGAAGAGTGGGGTCGTCGGGGGCTTCGATGGCTCGGTGCTTGGGCTGCCCATCGACCTGTCCACTGGCCTGGCCGATTCCGACGGCCTGCAGCTCCGAGCCAGCCATCTGGGGGCGACCCTGCTGGCCATGGGCGGGCTCGACCCGAGCGAACTTCTGCCAGGCTACGACCCTGTCTCCGCCGTCTGGGGTGGGTGAGCGAGGCCAACGGGCCGGATGGGGCTCAGCGGGGAGTGGCCGAGATGACGTAGTCGCTGCCGAAGCGGATGGGGCCGGCGGTCTCGAGGTGGTGGAGGCCGCGTGACCGCAGCTCCTCGATGTGGCGATCCAGCTCGGCGGCGAGGCGCCGATCGCGCAGGTACGGGAGCTTTCGCTTGCACACGTCGAGCTGCCCATCCACGTATCTTCGCTTGTAGATGATGTCGATGGAGATGGCGTCTTCGACCCGGTAGCCGTGGCCCTCGAGGTTGGTCACGGCCCAGCTCCGCGGGTACTCGCGATAGGTGCGATGGTGGGCCAATAAAATACATGCATCTCTGAGGCGGTTTATTTCGACGATAATCCGCTTTCCTTCCGTATCTCCGCTCCAGGGAACTGGCTCCATTCCCACCATGTATAGACGGCCTGATATGTGGGGCCTCATGCGGCCGAAGAGACGTTCCTGGAAGTAGGGGGCGAAGCCGTCGATGGCACCCATGAGGTAGTCGGCGAGCACCACATCGAAGGTCTCTCCGTGCAGTAGGGTGGGGTCTGTCCAATTTCCCGTGATGATCTGGTCGCCTGGACGCAGCGAGTCCGCGTACTCGGCCTCGAGGGCCGTCTGACGTGATGGGGCGCCGGTCACTGCCGTGAGGTGGGCGGGCTCGCGGCTGAGCAGCCAGCCGAGGGAGTGGGAGCCGGTGCCGGCGTCCAGGGTTCGGCCCCAGGGGCGGTCGCCGTGGAACCGCGCGATGGCGCCGAAGAGCGCGTCGTCCTTCTTGGCGGGCATGCTGTGGCTCCGGGGCCCCAGTGGGGGCGGCAGCGCGGGATAGGATCCGGTGATGCGCGGCATGAAGCACATCGTGGTGGCAGGGCTGGTGGCCCTCTACCTCGTCACCGGGCTCGCGCCCTCGTGGGAGGCGACCCGAGCGGCGAAGGGGGCTCGTGACTACGCGACCTACCACTACGCCGTCCAGGAGGCCGTGGGTGGCGGCGACCCCTACGACACCCAGGCGTTGGGACAGCGGGGGAAGACGGAGCGCACCCGCTCCTCGGTGCACCCCTACTTCTACCCTCCGCCCTTCCTGCTGGGCATGCTCTGGGCCGCGCCCCTGAGCCTCTCGGATGGCGTGCGCGCCTTCTACTGGCTCAACCAGGCCTGTCTCGTGGGGCTTGGGCTGGTCTTCTGGCGCTGGTTCCGCGCGCCGTGGGTGGTGCTCGCGTTCATCTTGGCCACATTTTCGCCCATTCCCGACAACGCCAAGATGGGACAGGCCAACCTGCCGGTCCTGTTGCTCGCGTCGCTGGGCTTGTGGTGGCGCAGCGGTCTGTTGGTGGCGGGGGCGGCCATGGCCAAGATGTCTCCAGCCCTCTACCTGTGCCTTTGGGCGGTGCGGCGAAACCTGCGGCCCGTGGTCGTGGCCGGGATGACGGCTGTGGGCCTGAGCCTCTCAGCGCTCTGGCTGGTGCCCATGGAGCTTCAGGAGCGCTTCTACACGGAGATCCTCCCCGGCTTCTCGCGCGGCAGCTACCACGGACTCAGGGTGCCCATCACCCTGCCCGCCAACCACTCCATCCCCGATCTCTTCAACCAGGCCTTCGGGCCGGGACGCTTCGAGCTGCCCACGGTGGCGCGGCACCTCTCGGGGGCCGTGACCTTGGTGCTGCTGGCAGGGATCTGCTGGTGGGGCCGTGTACGACGCGATGCACTGGGGGAGGCGGCGCTGGCTGGGGCGCTCACCGTGCTGCTGGTCATCACGCCCGTCTACACCTACGAGCATCACCTCGTGCTGCTGCTCCTGCCGCTGGCGGTGGTGGGCACGGCGCTGTGGCGGAGGCGGCTCGGACCCGGCTGGTGGCCCCTGGCGGCTCTCTCTTACGGCGCCATCGCCTGGCCGCTCTGGCTGTTGCGGGCCACCCAGAAGGCGCTGCCTGACGGCTTCGGATGGTGGCTGCAGGAGAGCAAGTTCTTCGGGATCGTCGGTCTGTTGCTGCTGTGCCTGGCCGCAGCGGGGCGGGGCGGCGCGAGAGCAGACGCGACGTCGGACTGAGCGTGCGCTGGGCCTGGGCCCTGTGTGGCGCGGCTTCAGGGGGCGAGCAGTGCCTCGGCATCGGTCTTGTCGAGGGCCAGCCTCACGGCGCTGCGGGCCATGCGTTCGTCGCCACTCCGCACCAGGTTGACGATGGCGGTGTAGCCGGCGAGGACCGTGGTGCGATTGGCCAGGAGCCGGTCGTGGAGGCCGGGATGAGCCTGGAGCCAGGCATCGAGGCTGTGGAACACCATGCGCAGGGGCAGGCTGCCGCTCGTGCGGACGAGGCGGCTCATGAACGCCCGATCGCCGGCCCGGAAGGCTTCGGCGTCACCTGGAGCCCCTTGCTTGCGGGCGTGCTCTGCGAGATCGGCGAGATCTTCGAAGGTGGCGCGGCCAGCAGCGCGGCCGGCGGACTCGGCCATCACCACGCGTCGGAGCTCGACGATGTCGTGGAGGTGCCCGTCGATGTCGAGGTGCGGGAGGAGCGGGAGGGTGCCGTTCTCCCGGTGGTCGCGAACCTGCATGCCCTTGCCGGGCCTGTGCACCAGCAAGCCCTCGACCTCGAGGCGTGCGTAGGCGGCGCGTAGGGTGGGACGCTGTACCTGCAGGGTGCGGGTCAACTCCTTCTCCGAGGGCATGGCCTCGCCGGGGTTGAATTGGCCGCTCAGGAGCTGGCTGCGGAGAATCTCCACGAGCTCGTCCACCGCACGGGAGCTTCGCTTGCCGCCAGACCCCTCACCCGCCATGTCCAGATCCTCCGCCGATGGGCATGGTGCCACATCCGCTTCCGAGCCTGCATACCCCGACGTGTTCCCCGTGGAACACGACCGCCGTTGCACGGAGCCGCTGTGGCGTGGCACGCCGGCGTTCCACGTGGAACACAGGGTGGCGAAAACAGGAAAAACACAGGTTGAACCTGTGTTTCACACTCCGGCGACGTGGTAGAGCATGACGTAGACGCCCACGCCTGTGGCCGACACGTAGAGCCAGGTGGGCAGGGTGATCTTCACGAGGCGCTTGTGCCACGCGAGGCGCTCGGTCAGCGCCAGCCAGATGCTCCCCACGGCCAGGAAGGGAACGGTGGCGGCGAGCACCACGTGCGTGGCCAGCATCACCAGGTAGAAGGTGCGAAACGGGGCTCCTTCCGGGTATGGGTGGGTGCCGCTCAGCGCCACGCGGGTCAGGTAGCTGACCAGGAAGACAGCGCTGATGCCGAAGGCGCCGAGCATGGCCTTCTTGTGCCCTGCGCGGTCCTGACGGCGGATCAACACCGTGCCGGTGATCAAGCACAGGAAGCTGCAGCCGTTGAGCACTGCGTTGAGGAGCGCGAGGGAGTCTGCGATCGCCATGTCTCCCGCTTACCCTGCACGTGGCGCTTCGGCGACGAGTCCGGGATACGGTTGCCGGCCAGCTCGAGGTGGCCCATGCCCGCACTCCGACCCCTGACCGCCGACGAGGAAGCAGAGCTCTCCGAGCTCACCCAGGAGGCCCTCGACTGCCTGGATGGTGTGGCCGGGTTCTCGGCGGAGGCGGCTGAGCTGGATGCTGTGCTCGCGGTGATGGCCCATGTGGTGGACGAAGTCCGTGGTGGGCGTGCCCTGGGGCCCCCGTTCGACGAGGCCGACGACGCCGCCTACGCCCTCGGCTCACTCTGGGGTGCGCGGGTCTCCGCGGCCAGTGGCTGGGCGTGGGGGTGGCTCACCCTCGACGATGGCTTCGAGGGCTACGTCCTGGTCCCGGAAGACGGTGGCTATGCGGTGTGGCCCCACCACTTCCTGTATGGCTTGCTCTCCGAGTCCGAGTCCGAGACGGAGAACACGGTCAAGGTGCTGGCGGACTGCATCGTGTCCAGCGAGCTGCCCCCGGCTGAGGCTGGGGCCCTGTTGCTGTTGGGCTGATCGAGGCTGGTTGACCTCGACCGATCTGGTTGGCTCTGTCCCCGCCACGAGGCGCCCCAGGCGCTCGGGTCCCGCCCGGCCTCGGCAGGCCGCTCGGGCCGCTGCCGAGCACGGTTAGGGCGCCGGCATGGCCACGTTCACCCTCCACACCGAATTCGAGCCTGCTGGCGACCAGCCCGAGGCCATCCGACAGCTCTGTGAGGGCTTCGACGAGGGCACTCCGCACCAGGTGCTGCTCGGCGCCACCGGCACCGGCAAGACCTTCACCGTCGCCAACGTCATCGCACACGCCCAGCGCCCCACCCTGGTCCTGAGCCACAACAAGACCCTGGCGGCTCAGCTCTTCGGAGAGCTGCGGAAGCTCTTCCCCGAGAGCGCTGTCGAGTTCTTCGTCAGCTACTACGACTACTACCAGCCTGAAGCCTACGTCGCGTCCAGCGACACCTACATCCAGAAGGATGCGCTGATCAACGACCGCATCGACAAGCTGCGGCACAGCGCGACCCGAGCCCTGCTGGAGCGCAGAGACGTCATCATCGTCTCCAGCGTGAGCTGTATCTACGGCATCGGCTCTCGGGAGGCGTACGACGGCATGCTGTTGCGTCTGTCGGTGGGTCAGGAGATCTCGCGTCGGCAGATCCTCACCAAGCTCGTGGACATCCTCTACGAGCGCAACGACACAGACTTCCACCGAGGCGGCTTCCGTGTGCGCGGAGACGTCATCGAGGTCTTCCCTGCCCACGAGGATGCCGTCGCCATTCGGATCGAACTCTTTGGCGATGAGGTCGAGCGTATCAGCACCATCGACCCTCTCCGTGGGAAGCGCATAGACGACCTGGAGCAGGCCGTCATCTACCCGGCAAGCCACTACGTGACCCCCACTGAGCTGCTGCAGCGAGCGGTGGGCACCATCCGCGAGGAGCTGCAGGAACGGCTGATGGTGCTCCAGGACGACCGACGTCTCATCGAGGCCCAGCGTCTCGAGGAACGCACCCTCTTCGACCTCGAGATGATCGAAGAGACGGGCCGTTGCAACGGAATCGAGAACTACAGCCGACACCTGTCTGGGCGCAGCGTGGGCGAGCCGCCCCCCACGCTCCTGGAGTACTTCCCCGAGGACTGGCTCCTCATCGTGGACGAGAGCCACGTGGCGGTGCCGCAGGTGGGTGGGATGTACCGGGGCGATCGAGCCCGCAAGGAGACCCTGGTCCGCTTCGGGTTCCGGCTCCCGAGTGCCCTCGACAACCGCCCGCTGCAGTTCCATGAATTCGAAGAGACGGTGGGTCAGGCCATCTACGTGAGCGCCACCCCGGGTCGCTACGAGCTCGAGAAGGCCGAAGGCGTGGTGGTCGAGCAGATCATTCGCCCCACTGGCCTGCTCGATCCGGTCATCGAGGTACGGCCGGCCAGCAGCCAGGTCGACGACCTCCTCGCCGAGATCCATGACACCGTCGCCCAGGGCCACCGGGTCCTGGTCACCACCATGACCAAGCGCATGTCCCAGGAGCTCACCGACTACTACCGGGAGCTCGGCCTCCAGGTCCGCTACCTCCACTCCGACATCGACACCTTGGAGCGCGTCGAGATCGTCCGCGATCTCCGTCTCGGCGAGTTCGATGTGCTGGTCGGCATCAACCTGCTGCGCGAGGGCCTCGACATCCCCGAGGTGGCGCTGGTGGCCATCCTCGACGCCGACAAAGAAGGCTTCCTCCGCAACAACACCTCGCTCATCCAGACCATCGGTCGCGCCGCCCGCAACGTGGACGGCCGCTGCATTCTGTATGGCGACAAGATCACAGCCTCCATGCGCCACGCCATCGACGAGACCGATCGCCGCCGCGAGAAGCAGAGGGCCTACAACGACGCCCATGGCATCACACCCGAGACGATTCGCAAGGCTGTCGAGTCGCCGCTTGCCGCCCTGCTGGACGGTGAGCGGGTGCTGGCCAAGGTCGACGAGCGCCGTCCGGTCCTCGAGATGGAGGAGGGTGAGGTCGACCCCAAGAAGCTGGGCAACAACCTCATCAAGATGCGCAAGAAGATGGGGGAGCTGGCCCGGCGCCTGGAGTTCGAGCGTGCGGCTGAGCTTCGAGATCGCATCCGCGAGCTGGAGACCTGGGCGGTGGCCCAGGGTGTGGCATTCTGAAGACTCGCGTCTGACTACCCGCCCTCTTCGTCGCCTCCATATGTGAAGATACGCTCCCCATCGGCATTGTAGAAGTATGCGGCGAGGCCGTCTTCGCCTCTCCTCGCGTCCACCAGCAGGAAGCCGGCGCCTTCTCCCAGTGCCGGCTCGTCGGCTGGCGGGAACAGCGTCTGCTCGTTCCACTCTGCGGACGGCCGGAGGAGACGAGACTTGCCAGCGGTGCCGGAGACCGCCACCTCGGTGCCTTGGCAGGCCCCGGAGATCCACTGCAGGTTGTGGTCGTGGCCCGCCATGACCAGCTCGACCCTGCCGCAGAGAGACTCCCGGAAGACCTCGTCCAGCAGGGCACCCGAGCGACCCTCGCGCGCCGGGTAGTCGCCGGCGTTGCCGTGCATGCCGTTGCTGCGGATGGTGTGGTGGCCGAAGGCGAAGCTGTAGAGCGCGCTCGTGTCTTCGACCTCGCGTGCCAGCCAGTCGGCCTGGCGCGTGTCTCCGCTCCAGACCAGCGTGGTGGTGTCGAGGGCGTAGAAGGTGGCCAGGCCATCTCGTTCACGGAGGGTGTAGTACCGAGCGGGCATGTTCCAGCGCTCGGAGTGGGCGCTGTAGTCGATCTGGTGTTGGACCTTCTGTACCTGCCAGGCGGAGGGCAGCGAGGTGCCGTGCCAGCCGTAGTCGTGGTTTCCGGGCACCGCGTAGAAGGGGAGGTCGAGGTCGGGGTACATGTCCTCGAAGTGGGTCTGCCAGAGAGGGTCGTCTACGCCGGCCACGCCTGACTGGTAGATGTTGTCGCCCAGGTAGAGCACCATCTGACAGCCTGCGGTCGCGCAGACCTGGGTCACCGCGTCGCCCACACGGCGCTGGTGCTCGGTGCCGCTGCCGGCGTCACCGAGCACGGCGAACACGAGGCGGTCGGGGTCGTCGGACACGAATTCCACGTCTGCGCCGCCTGCGGGGAAGCGGCAGCCAGCGAGCAGCAGCAGGCTCAGAGCGCGCACTGGAGACCTCCGATGAGTCCGATCTGACCGAAGTCTCCGGGCTTGCCCATGGCCTGTAGGGTCGCGGTGCCCAGACAGGCCTCCGACAGAGGCCAGCTCGACTGCGCTGCGAGCCCCGGCCCCAGCACACTTCGTCCCTCGTACGCGGCCCGGAACCGGGGGCCGCCCTCGCAGCTGGGCGTCCAGTGGGCCCCCAACGAGGCGCTCAGCCCCATGTTCAGGGCCGCCCCCAGGGCGAGCCCCTGGCCCGACGACAGGCTCGCCGGCTCGATGCGCCCGTCCCCTCCGAGGCGCTCGCAGGCTTCTTGGTGACCCCGGCTGTCGATCGCCAGGCCCAGGCCGGCCGACCAGGTGTAGGCGAGCCCTCGGAGGTCGCCCACGTGGCCGGCCGCCAGCGCTGCGATGCGGAGCTCTCGGCTCCACGGGAAGCGCGGCGTCCAGGCGATGCCGAGGTCGGTGGCGGGACCCCAGGAGCCTTGGGGCGTGAACCAGCCCGTCGCCCGCGCGCCAGCCTGGACTCGCCAGGTCTCCGTCGCAAAGCGCGCGCCCACACCCCCGCCGGCGAGTCCTCCGGGACGGGGGCTGTGGCCCAGCAGCTCGGTGGCGGCCAGCCCCCCCGTCAGTCCGAGCTCCAGGCCCTCGGCTGGCTCCGCGGCCACCTGCACGGACGCGGCAGCGGCGGCGGCGGCGGAAGCGGTGATCAGGGCGATGATGACGGCGCTTCCGGCGTGTCTTCAGCGTTGTCCCGCAGGCCGAGATGCTGCTCCAGGAACAAGATCTCGAGGGCCGAGTACAGGTCGCGGTTGGCCTTCTTGCCCATGCCGTGCCCCTCGTTGCGGGCCAGCATGAGCCAGGCGTCCCGGCCCTGAGCGCGCACCGCGGCCACGATCTGCTCGGCCTCGCCCACAGGCACCCGTGGGTCGTTGGCCCCATGCACCACGAAGAGCGCGGTCTGGATCTTGTCGGCCTGGTTGGCCGGCGAGATGGCCTCGAGGTGGGCCCGCATCTCGGGATCTCGTTCGTCGCCGTACTCCACCCGGCGGAGGTCTCTGCGGTAGTCGCTGGTGTTCTCCAGGAAGGTCACGAAGTTGGCGATGCCCACCACGTCCACACCCGCCACCAGCCTGTCGCTGTAGTGCACCAGGCTGGCCAGCACCATGTAGCCACCGTAGCTCCCGCCACGAACGGCGACACGCTGGGAATCGAGCTCTTCACGTGTCTGCACCCAGTCGAGGAGCGCTCCGATGTCCTTGACCGAGTCCTCCCGCTTGAAGCCATTGTCGAGGCCGACATACGTCTTGCCATAGCCGCTCGAGCCCCGCACATTGGGCACCAAGACTGCGATCTGGGACTCGCGCAGCATGTACTGGGTTCGGGACGAGAGGTAGGGCCGCGCCTGGCCTTCGGGGCCGCCGTGGATGCTGATGACCACGGGGAAGGGACCCTCGCCCGGAGGGCGGTAGTAGAAGGCGGGGACCTCGAGTCCGTCGAAGCTCTCGAAGGTGATGAGCTCTGGCTCCACGAAGTCGTCGGTGGGCAGGCCGCCCACCTCGCTGTGGGTCCACCGGGTGAGCGCGTCGGTGGACAGATCGAGGGTGTAGACATCTCCAGGCGAGGTGGCTCCGTAGTGGGTCAGGGCGACCACGTCGGCGTCTCGGGCGGCCGTCAGGTCACGGACGATGCCAGGGGGCACGGCCTCGATGCGCCTGCGCTCGCCTGTGGCGGTGTCCAGCCGGTACAGCTGGCTCCAGCCGTTCTCGTTGACGGTGAACAGGACGGTGGCACCGCCCTGCGCGCGTGCGATGCCCTCGACATTCCCGGTGATGTCGCGGGTGAGCGAGGTCCAGCTCGCGTCGCTGCGATCGTACCGGTAGAGCTCGACGAACTCCCCTTCTCGGTCGGAGCTCACGTACAGGCTGTCGGTGTCGGGGCCGTAGACGCCCCCCCAGTAGGCGGCGGTGGGCTCGGCGGGCGAGATGTCGTGGCGCTCGCCCGTGGCCACCTCGAGCTCGAAGATCGCGCTGTCGCTGATGGAGCGGTAGTGCTCGACCAGCAGGCGGCTGTCGTCGGGGCTCCAGCTCGACGACCACCAGGAGCCCTCGGCCTCGGTCACGAGGCTCAGGCTGGTGGGACTCTGGCCGTCGGAGACCCAGACGTCGGTGTCGGTGCCGTTGCGGCAGGAGTTGCTGAGCGCCAGTCGGTCGCCGGCGTTCGACCAGGCGCCGAAGCTGTTCCGGCATGACGCATCGGTCAGACGCGTCTCTCCACCCGTCTCTGCATCCATCCTCCAGAGCTGGTAGTGCTCGTCGCCGCCCACGTCTGCGCGGAACCAGGTGTCGCCGTCAGGGGTGAAGCCGCCGCGGGTGACGGGCTCGCTGCGAAAGGTGAGCTGCCGTCGCGCTCCCAGGGGGTGGTCGAGCTCGTGGAGCTGATAGGTCTCGCCGAAGCGGGTGCGGATCAAGAGAGTCTGGCCGTCGGGCGAGATGTCGACGAGGCCCGCGGAGCGGACGGAGTGGTAGCGCTGGAGGCGCTCGGCGAGGTCGGTGGGTACCTCGGGGGCCCCCTCGATGCGCACCACGCCGTCGTCGCGGACCACGGCGGGCTCGGGCAGGCCGCCCACCACAGGCTCCGTCTCGACCACCGGGTGACAGGCCCACAGGGCGAGAGCAATCCACATACAGCCTCCTCAGCGAGCGAAGGGTCTCACGAGTCTGCCCGGATCATCCCTCCTCGGTTCCGTGCCAGCGCCGCGCCGTGGCGGCACGCACCCCGTGGATGAGCAGGTTGCGTGGGCTCAGCGAGGGGGCGCAGAAGGTGGTGAGCGCCACCTCGTAGCCCTGCCCTTGTAGGTACAGCGCCTTGTCGAGGACCAGCCACAGCTCCAGCGGCCGTCGAAAGACGCCGCGCACCAGCCCCAGGGCGCGGGCGTGTCGGGCCTGCTGCCAGCCGAGGGCTTCGATGACCTCTGGGTCCCATTGAGTCGGCAGGGCCACGCCTCGCCGCTCGGCCATCCGGGCCACGAAGGTGGGCAGATCGTCGTTGTTCCACCCCTTGTAGACGGGACCCGGTGGCCCGTCCAGGGGCGTGCCAGCGGCCTCGGCCAGGGCCTTGAGCGCCATGAGCCAGGCCATCTTGCGGCGCCTGCGTTCCCCGACGGAGGGGGCCTGGCGCACCTGCTGGTAGGTGGGCAGGCGAAGGGAGGTCTCGTCGAATTGCAGGTCGTGGGCGCGCCCCACTGCACTGCGCGGTCGGTAGGGCAGGGGTCCCGAGGCGAAGTGGTAGCAGCAGGGTGCGAGCGCGACGGTCTCTGCCTTCTGGGCCACCGCGAAGTCGAGCATCCCCTCGCCGAGCGACCCGCAGGCGTGCAGGCCCACCACGGCGGCCTGCCGCCAGGCCACACAGGGCAGCCCAGCCGCCTGACGCACGTCCAGGGGCAGGTGGGCCGCGGCCACCTCGGCTTCGGCGCTCAGCACCTGTCCCACCTCGCAGAGTCGGCGCTGCCGCTCCATGGCCAGCAGAGGCCGCCCCAACACGGCGGAGAGAGAGCGTCCGAGGTGCCCCTTGCCCGCGCACCAGTCCACCACCAGGCCCGGGGCCTCTGGCCAGGCGGCCGCCAGGGTCTCCACGAGGGCTTGCACCTGGGCGCGCTTCCGCTCGGTGGCTCGTGCCTCCGGTCGCCATGCGTCGACGGGCGACAAGGGCATGCGCACCGACGCGGGCACGGCCGCCAGCTCCCTCGACTGGGCGAGCAGCGAAGAGAGCGGCTCAGGTGCCTCGATCAGCCCGCGATCATCGGCCTCCAAGGCGGTCACTGTGGCTTCGTCCAGCCCACGCAACCAGGTGCTCAGCGTGGGGTGATGGTCCTCCCAGGGCACCCTTCCCAAGAGAAAGGGTCGGGGGCGCCAGAGGTCGGTGTGGCCGCGCAGCCAGGGGGTGAGCTCGGCCAGCCGGGCGGCCATGGCGGCACCACCGCGCAGCGGGCGAGCGGGCGCTGTCAGTGGCAGGACCTGGGCCATCCACTCACCGTAGTCGAGGGGCGTGACCAGCGGTGTCGTGGGTGAGGCGATCGAGGGCCTCTGGAGGCCGTGAGGGGCGGGCCGCTCTCAGGTGCCGCCGGGGACCCATCCCGCCAGCAGGTCGGCCACCATGGGCAGGCGGTCCTGACCCCAGAGCATCACGGGCTCCAGGCCGGCGCGCTCCACGATGAAGGTGGGCGCGCCGCACGCCCCCAGCGCCCGCGCTTCGTCGGTGTTGGCCCGGAGCTGTGCCTTGACGTGGGCATCCTGGGTGCCGCGCAGCAGGGCCGTGCCG
>JAERSX010000689.1 GCA_016845285.1 Deltaproteobacteria bacterium
AGCCTGCAAGACCCGCACGCGCGTTCAGGCCCGCAAGGAGAACTTCGAGCAGAACCAGGCGGCCGCTGCCGAGCACCCAGCGACCGCCGAGGCCCACCCCGCAGGCATCGAGGCCCCGTGAGACGCAGCGCCCTGGACCGAGCGCGTCAGTCCGACGGCCGCGTGGACCTCAAGTGCCTCGATCGACCTGGGATCGCCGCCTTCATGGCCGACCTGGGCAAGGCCGAGCATCGCGCGCTCCAGGTCTACAAGTGGGCCTGGCAGCGCGACACCACGGACTTCGCGACCATCGACACCATCCCAAGGTCGGTCCGGGCCACCCTGGGTGAGCGTGCGGTCCTGAGCAGCCTCGAACCAGACGGCCGCCTCGATTCGGCCGACGGCACCCGCAAGTACCTCTGGCGCCTTCCCGATGGCCACCGCATCGAGTCGGTGCTCATCCCCGACGACACCGTACCCGGCCGCCCCCGGCTCACCTTGTGCGTGTCCACCCAGGTGGGCTGCGCCATGAAGTGCAGCTTCTGCCTCACAGGCGACATGGGCCTCAAGCGGCACCTGTCCCCCGCCGAGATCGCCAACCAGCCCCTGCAGGTCCAGCAGGACCTCGGCCCCGAGCACCGCATCACCAACCTCGTGATGATGGGCATGGGCGAGCCCCTGCACAACTACGACAACCTGCTCGTCGCCCTCGACATCCTCCTCGACACCTACGGCCAGAACTTCAGCCACCGGCGCATCACGGTGTCCACCGTGGGTCTCGTCGACGCCCTCGAGCGCTTCGCCCAGGCCAGCCCGGTCAATCTGGCCATCAGCCTGAACGCCACCACCGAGGCCAGCCGCACCCAGGTCATGCCCATCACGCGCCGCCACTCCCTGGCCGCGCTCATGGAGGCCTGTCGACGGCTGCCCCTTCCATCCGGCAAACGAATCACCTTCGAGTACGTGATGATGGAAGGCTTCAACACCTCCGACGAGGACCTCGTGCGCCTCCGTCAGCTCATGGCAGACGTACCCGCCAAGGTGAACCTCATCCCCTACAACGAGAACCCGCACCGCGACATCCGGCGCCCTTCGGACGACCGGGTCGAGGCCTGGCAACAGGCGCTGGTGACCGCCGGCATCCACTGCTCGGTGCGTACGACACGAGGCCGCGACATAAGCGCGGCCTGCGGACAGCTCGGAGATGCCTCACCCGTCTGAGTCGGGTATTGACAGGTCAAGTAAACTGAGGCCGTTCCGTGTGGCAGTATCGGGCGGCCTCGAGCGAGCCACGCACAACCAACGCGGAACTCAACGGTTCGACTCGGCGGATTGGAACAACACGGCTCTGGAGGACGAGAGATGGGCTTGCGGATCGGTGTCATCGGGGGCAGTGGCCTCTACGAAATGGAAGGGCTGGTCGATGTGCGCGAAGAGCGCATCGAGACGCCCTTTGGCGACCCCAGTGACGCGTACATCATCGGTCGGGTCGAGGGCCTCGAGAGCGGCGGCGAGCCGGTCGAGATGGTCTTCCTGCCCCGCCATGGGCGCGGCCATCGCTTCACCCCGAGTGAAGTGAACTACGCCGCCAACATCTTCGGCATGAAGGTGCTGGGTGTGTCCTGGATCATCAGCGTCAGCGCGGTGGGCTCTCTGCAGGAGGAGGTGGTCCCCGGCCACGTCGTCCTCATCGACCAGTTCATCGATCGCACGAAGGGAACCCGCAGGGCCACCTTCTTCGGAGACGGCGTCGTGGCCCACGTGGCCTTCGGCGACCCGGTCTGCGAGACCTTGCGCCAGATCCTCCTCAGCTCGTCCCACGAGGCGGGTGCCACGGTCCACGATCGAGGCACCTACGTCTGCATGGAGGGCCCAGCCTTCTCCACACGTGCAGAGTCCAACCTGTACCGCTCCTGGGGCGCGCGGGTCATCGGCATGACCAATGTCACCGAGGCCAAGCTCGCACGCGAGGCGGAGATCTCGTACGCGACCATGGCCATGTCGACCGACTACGACTGCTGGCACGAGGGCCACGACGACGTCACCGTCGACGCCGTCATCGCCACCATGAACGCCAACGTCGCGCTCGCCAAGCGCATCGTGCAGTCGGCCGTGCCCAAGATCGCGGCCTTCGACGGGCCGGCACCCATGTCGAATGCACTCGCGGGCTCGATCATCTCGAACCCCGAGTACCACCCGCCCGAGCGGGTGGCCGCCCTCGCACCCATCGTGGGCAAGTATCTGTCCTGAGTCCTGACCCGGGAGCTGCCATGCGGCCGCGCCTCCTTCCCTTGCTCGCCGGCTCACTGGCCCTCGTGGTGGCCAGCGGGTGCATCTCCAGCAAGCGGCAGGAGCGCGCCAGCTCCAGGATCGACGTGGGCATCAGCATGCTCCGCTCCGGCGATCTGCCCGGGGCAGTGATGACCCTGCAGGAGGCCACAAAGCTCGACCGCCGCAACTGGCGGGCGTGGGACAAGCTCGCGCTGGCCTACGCAGGCCAAGGTGCCCCGGTCGAGGCCGAAGAGGCCTGGGTTCAAGCACTGCGCATCGCGCCCGAGTCCGGGGAGGTCAACAACAACTACGGTCTCTTCCTCATGGGCCAGTCTCGCCTGGACGAGTCCATCACGGCCTTCGAGACCGCAATCACCGACCTCACCTACCGGCGCCCCGCGGTTCCCCTGAGCAACATGGGCATGGCCCTCTACCTGTC
>JAERSX010000690.1 GCA_016845285.1 Deltaproteobacteria bacterium
GTAGAAGATGCCGAGGGCCTGCCCCACGTCGCAGGGCATCATCTCGTGCCCGTCGAGGGACTCGTATTCGTAGCCACTGTTGAGGGCTGCGGTCCAGTCGTTCTCGATGTCCTCTGCCATGAACAGGCTGGAGAGCACACCGCGGGTGGTGCCCAGGCGTCCACGGGCAATGCCCCGGGCGAAGAGCAGGTGGGGATGTCCAGGATCCAGGGCGAGGCCCGTGTCGGCGATGACGATCATCTTCTCGTAGTGGGCCTCTTTGTCGAAGTTGGCTTCCGCCTCGCCGAAGGCCTCGGCCACCTCGAACATGTACCGGACGACCATCCAGTGGAGGTCGACGTCCTTGGGGTTGGCTGAGAGCTTGGCCTCGGCTGCGGCGAGGCCCTCGGTGTACTTGCCCTCGCCGTACAACACCTCGAGGTCGTAGTGGGGCTCTCCAGCCTGCGGGAGGCCATCGTTCTTCTCCCAGGCCAACGCGGGGGCTGACAGGCCGAACCCAAGGCTCAGCAGCAGCGTCCGAGAAGCGGTCATCAGCGAGGCGAAAGGCATGGAGTCTCCAGTCGGCCTCGGACTGTATCCGTTCGTCACCTTCCGACAAGCGGAAGCGAGCTCTGCGGAGCTACGGGCCCGCGGGCGGCGGCGCCTGCTCGGTGTAGCCGAGGGCCTCCAGCTCGGCGCGTGTTGCTGGATCCAGCTCTCCTGAGGCAGCTCCCAGCGTGCCCTCGGGGATGGAGGCTTCCCATCGTGCGCGCGCTTCTACGAGTCCCTGGTCACTGGCGAGCGGACGGGTCTCGCCTGGGTCGTTGCGCAGATCGAAGACCTCGAGCTGGCTCGTGTGCCACACGCCCTTTGTGTGGCCGTCGGGGGACAGCGCAAGCTTCCCCTCTCGCTGCGAGGCCAGGGGGAGGGCGGCATCTGCGGCAGTCGACCAGGAGCCCTCGAGGCCGAGGGCGTGAAACAGCAGCGCGGGGACCGACGCGATGCCCAGGGTGGCCGGGAGGGACTCCTCAGGCCCAGGGACGCCCGGGTGGTCGACCACCAACGGGACATGTGTGAGCGGCTCCCAGACCCAGTACCCGTGGCCTGCGATGTCGTGCTCTCCCAGGAGTTCGCCGTGGTCGGATGTCACCAGGATCACGGTGTCCTTACGATGGGGGCCGAGTGCTTCGACCAGCTGTCCCAGGCGGGCGTCCGTGTCTTCCACCACCGCCTTGTAGGCCCGTGTGTACACGTCGGCTGCGCCGGGTGGATCGTTGCGCTTGACCCGGCCGATGTTGAGGTCCTTTCGGTCCTCGAACCAGTGATCTTCGAGGTCATGGCGCGCCCGCGCCTCTGGGCCCGGCCTCACGGGTGAGTGAGGGCCGATGAGGTGGATGTAGGCGAAGTGGCGCTGACCGTCCCCCCAGCTCTCGTTGACGCTCTGGGCGAGCTGATCTGGCATCACCTTGTCCACGCTGCGGCGCCAGCTCTGGAAGCCACGGTCGAAGCCCAGCTCTTCGCTCAGGTACGGGTTGGCGAAGAAGCCCTCGCAGGCAAAACCCCGGGCCTCCAGCTCCTGGGCGAGCATGGGCACCTCGGGCAACAGCGGGTAGCGCCCGAGCTGTCCCGTTCGCTCGTCGTAGCCGTGCTGCCTCACCGACATGCCGGTGAAGATCGACACCACCGAAGGGACGGTCCAGGTGCCAGCGGACCAGGCTCGGGGGACCGAGGCTCCTGCGGCGTCGAGGGCGTCGAGGTTGGGGGTGGCGGCCTCCGCTGCGAGGTCGGCTCGCAGGGTGTCGATGACCACGAGGAGCGCGTGCTTGGCGGGCGCCGGAGCGTCCATGGCGAAGACGGCGGCCTCGGCGACAGGAGCGGTGGTCGGACCAGCTGACGGGCCTGGTTCGCCTTGACAGGCGAGCAGCAAGGCCAAGATCACTGCACGTCCAGGGACACGGCCCGCTCTATGGCAGGGTCGCCAGACACCAGCACCGACACCCCGTCGCTGGTGCGGCGGAAGACGGCCTGGTCGGTCTCACGGATGTCGGAGACATGGGTCAGGCGCCACCCCAGGTCGTCTTGCGACAGGAGCTGTACCGTGTGGCTGCCTGACAAGAGCACCAGAGGTCGTCCTGCCAGGGTCGCCAACTCGATGTTGTTGATGGCGTAGTCCCGAGGGAGCACGGCGAGGGTGCGGGCATCGGTGAAGTCGGGCCCGAGGTACAGGCCGAGACGGGCGAGACCGTGCTCGCCGTAGGCGTAGTGCCAACCATCGGCGACCAGCAGATCAACGTGACCGTCGGCGTCGAGGTCGCCGGCCCCGATGCTCCGCACGCCGCGCCTGCCGGACAGGGGCCGCTCTTCGCCGTTCGCCTCGTGCACCACGAGGCTTCCGTCGCTCTTGGGTTGCTGACCGTACAGGCGCCCCTGCACCACGCGGCCATCTCTGAGGGGCAGCTGCGCCATGGCCATGCGGGCCCGGCTCACCTCCTGGAAGCCCTCACGATCGAGCCAGCCACCCGACACCTGCCACGTGTCCTCGAACGCGGCCAGCCAGAGGCGGCCGTCGACCTCGCGGAGGTCGGTGAGCTGATCGCGGCTGCCGTCGCGCTCCCAGAGCAGGGCAGGGGATGCTTCCGATGCTTGGTACACGCGAACGGGGGAGTCGCGGTGTTTCACTCCGGTTCCTGTCGCGAAGAAGAGCTCTTCGTGGGAGCCACCGTCCAGCGGAAAGGCCACGGCCTTCTGCCAGGCACCTTGGAGGGGGTGGGTGCCGTGTGGACCGTACAGCACACTGTCGAGCACTCGGTAGCGCTCTTGTTCGCCGTCCCCGTCCACATCCGCGACCGCGACCGCGGTCGCGTCTTCCCACGGAATCGCAGCACCCAGCACCACCTGGGGCGTCCCGCCAGCCCCCAGAGCCACAGGTGCCGGGGCGGGATCGGGCGCGCACGCCAACAGCAGGAGCAGCTCAGTCAACGGTCACCGTCGTGAGGCGCCAGGTGCCGGAGGTGCCACGCAGGGCGGCGACGAGCGCAGTCGTGCCAGCCCAGTCGAGCCCGCGAATGGCCGTAGCCGTGGTGTCCTGACACGCAGGAGGCCCCCCATCCGCCGACGTGCAGATGACCACGCGACCCTCGCTCATGCGGGCCCAGGCCAGGGTGCCTCCCTCGTGCCAGACAGGCCCCTGGAAGCCCACGACGAGACCGCTCTCGTCGAGGTCTTGGGGTTCG
>JAERSX010000691.1 GCA_016845285.1 Deltaproteobacteria bacterium
GTCTCGGGCCGGGGCTGCGGCGACGAAGCGGAACCACCGGCGCAGACGACACAACCAGAAGCAGCCGAGGCAGTGCCTGCTGCACCGGCCGACGTTCACGTGGCCCAGCCCGAAGCGCTCGAGCCATCGGCGCCAGACGACAACACAGACGCAGACGCCACAGACGCAGACGCAGACGCCCCAGGCGCAGACGCCCCAGACGCCCCAGACGCAGAGGGGGTCCAAGACGCCTCATATGCTCCGGAGGTCCCCGAGCCTGAGGCCCCAGCGAGCGATGCCGCACCCGACTCCGCTGCGGAGTCCAGTGAACGGTCTCGCGCCCCAGAGCCGGCGCCCAGAACTCAGGCCACACAAGAGGCGGTCTCGAAGCCGCGACCCGCCGAGACCGCCAAGCCCAAGCCCAAGCCCAAGCCCAAGGCCCCCGCACGACCAGAACCGGAAGCCAAACCAACGGTGGACGACGCACAGGCCGCACAGGACACCGACGACGGAGGCGCACGGATCCTCGGCGCCAGCTCCCCGCGTGTCAGCATGGGCACCGTGCGGCTTCCGCTGGGCTCCGAGCCCGAGGTCTGGCTGGTCAACGAATCCGGCCGACACTCCGGCGGCCGACTCCCGGTGGGCACCTACACCATCATGGCCCGCTTCGACACGGACTCGACCGTCGCCGGGAGCTTGGAGCTGCGCAGCGGCAAGGACCTGACCGTGCGATGTTCGACCTCCGCCATGCTGTGCAAGGCGGACGACACGGAATGAACGCGGCGCGAACGTGGCTCGTGTGGATGTGCAGCGGTTGTGCCTGGGTGACGGCCCCCGAGCACGACCAAGCACGTGACCGAGACGGAGATGGGGTCCTCTGGCCCACCGACTGCGACGATCAAGACCCAACCGTCGGGGAGCCCACCAGCTGGTTCTACGACTCCGATCTCGACGGCTACGGGGCAGGCCCACCGGTGGCCAGCTGCGACGCCCTCCCTCAACACAGCGACCGAGACGACGACTGCGACGACGCGGATGCCGCCGTTCATCCGGACGCAGTCGAGCGCTGCAACGGCACCGACGACAACTGCAACGGTGCCAACGACGACGGCGAGGTCGATGAGGTCTGGTACCCGGACGCTGACGGTGACGGCTGGGGAGACGAGGCAGGCGCGACGGCAACCTGTGACCCAGAGCCCTCCGCAGTGGACCAGCCGGGAGACTGCGACGACCAGGACGCCGCGGTCTCACCAGACGCGCTGGAGCTCTGTGGCGGCGGAGACGAGGACTGCGACGGGGCCGTAGACGAGGACGACGCCAGTGACGCCGTCGCCTGGCACCCGGACGAGGACGGCGACGGCCTGGGAGACCACGACGAGACCCAGCAAGGCTGCGTCGGCCCCGAAGGTTGGGTCAGCGACAGCAGCGACTGCGACGACGACGACGCCACCGTCGGCACCATCTCCTGGTATGTCGACAGCGACGGCGACGGCTACGGCACGCCTGGAGACAGCGTGGCGAGCTGTGAGCCCGTCGATGGGCGCGCCGACAACGATCTGGACTGCCACGACGACGACCCGGATCGCACGCCGGGCCAGACCTGGTCGGTGCCTGGTGACTACGAGACACTGGCCGAGGCCGTCGCCGATGCCTGCAGCCTGGACACCCTGAAGCTCGCTCGGGGCAATCACGAGGCCGGCCTTGAGCTCGAGGACAAGGAGCTCGTGATCATCGGCGTCTCCGGCTCTTCTGAGACGACGTTGACCACCGCCGGAGACCGCGTCCTGGCCATGGAGGCCGGCTCCTTGACCGGGCTGACCCTCCGTGGCGGCTCCTCTGCCGACAGTGGTGGCTGCCTCGCAGTGGAGACCACCACCTCGGTGAGCCTCACCGACATCCAGCTCATCGACTGTGCAGCAGAGCAGCATGGAGGCGCACTCGCGTTGTCAGGCACCGGAGCAGTGGACGTGGACGAGCTCTGGGTCGCCCAGAGTGAGGCCAGCCTCGACGGGGGCGCCGTGGCCATCGACCTGAGCGACGGCCTCGAGGTCACCCTCGACACCGTCGACATCTCCGACAGCGCCAGCCGAAACGGCGGTGCCCTGGCGGCCTGGGGATCGACAGGCAGCCTCGACGTGAACACGCTGACGAGCACCACCACCACCGCGAGCGAGGCTGGTGGCGCCCTCTGGCTCAGCGATGGCGTGATCTTGCTGGCCGAGGAACTGGAGCTGCGCGATGCCGTGGCCGCCTCGGCCGGAGGCGCCTGGCTGGACGCCGACGGCACGGTCTCCGTGGCGGTCCTTGCCGACACCATCGCTACCGAGACCTACGGCGCCCTCTTCGCCAGCGGAGCGCTCACACTCAGCTCCCTCAGCCTGGAGGACCACCAGGCCCCTCGCTGGGGGGGCGGCTGGCTCCTGGCCGAGGTCCTCGATGGGCTGGACGCGACGCGGGTCACCTCTGTCGAGGCTCCCGTGTGGGCCCTCGAGGAGACCGGAGGAAGCCCACTCATCGCCACCGGCATCGACCTTCGTGGCCACGAAGCCCAGGACGGGGGAGCCGCCCTCTCCCTCGCCGGTAGTGTCGACGCAGCCGCCCTCATCGTCGCAGGGACCCACGGGGTCGGCCTGCTGCTGACGCCAGACCCCGCCGGCTCCGGGATCACCCTCGGCCACGCATCGGTGGTCGGAAGCACCGGGGACGGCCTCGACGTGGACGACAGCGGAGCCGGGGTCGGCCTGTCGCACGTGGCCGTCATCGGCAACGGCGGCACGGGGATCTCCTGCAGTGGCGACGCGCCGACCGTCAGCTGGTCGGCCTTCTGGGACAACCATGACGGCCACGTCACCGGTATGAGCGATCCCATCGGCGTCGATGACAACGTGGAGGCGGCACCCGGCTTCCTCACCTGGGGCCCTGGCTTGCCGGCATCCAGCTGGGCCCTCGGCCTCCGCACAGACTCTGAGCTTCGCGACGCCGGCGACCCCTCGCTCTCCGACTCCGACGGCTCCCAGGCCGACATCGGAGGCCTCGGTGGTCCCAGCGCGACCGGTGGATGGTACGAGGACGATGACGGAGATGGGCTGCCCGACGGCTGGGAAGCACGCTTCTCCCTGCTCGCAGCAGCAGCAGAGGACGATCCCGACGGCGACGGTCTCGACCAGGCCGACGAGCTCGACGCGGGCACACGACCCGACCGTTCAGACAGCGATCTCGACGGCGCGTCCGATCTTGATGAGCTCGCCGCCGCCAGCGACCCCGTCGAACACAGCCGCACGCCGTCAGGCCTGGTCACCGCGGCCACCACCGCCTCCTTCGGCCGAGCGGTGGCCGCCGCCGGTACCACCTGGGCCTCAGGGGCCGACGGTGTCTGGCTGGGCGAAGCCCCAGGCAGCACAGACACCCTCGACCAAGCCTTCGCCGTCGTCCAGGACAGCGCCGGAGGGCGTGGCCTCGGCATGGCCCTCGACCTCGCCGACCTGGACGGGGACGGAGCCATCGACCTCATCATGGGCCTGCCCGACGCCAGCGATGGGGGCACTGGCGCCGGCGGTGCCGCAGCACTCCTCGGCCCCCTGAGCGGCTCCCTCGACCTCGACGAGGCCTCCTTGACCTGGATGGGCGGGACCGCAGGAGCCGCGCTGGGCGCCAACATCCACGCGACAGGCAGCGGCGCGGAGACACAGCTCCTGCTCGCGGCTCCAAGCAGCGACGAGGTCCTGGTCTTGGTCGACCCCGCGACAGCTCCTCTCTCGGCGGCCGTGCGCCTGGAAGGCACCTCGGGTGAGGCGCTGGGAAC
>JAERSX010000692.1 GCA_016845285.1 Deltaproteobacteria bacterium
GGGCTGGCCCTTCGGGGACCACCTCCTGAAGTGGCCGCACCACCGTGGCCGAAACCCCAGACAGGACGAGACGATGAGAACGAAGCCTGCGATCCTCTACATCGACATCGAGACCGCGCCCGGCGCCCTCTCGGAGGACGACCTCGACGCCCGAGTGCGGGCGAAGGTCCCCAAGAACTACAAGTCGCCCGAGGCGGTGGCGAAGTGGATGGCGGCGAACCGAGCCGACGTCCTCGACCGGACCGCGCTCGACTCCATGGCCGGTCGGCTCTGGGGGCTGGGCTGGGCCTTCGACGGCGAGCACCCTCGGGTCCACGTCGTCGACCACGACGCCGGGGCCTTCGGTGAGGTCGCCGCCCTCGACGCCCTCCGGTGGGACATCGAGCACGCCACCCGCGCCGGTCAGCGGACTCTGATCTGGGTCGGTCACAACGTGAAGGGCTTCGATCTTCCGTGGCTCTGGCGTCTCGCCGTGAAGCATGGTCACGACCTCGCCTCCCTCATCCCCCACGACAAGTGGGGTCGCGATGCCTTCGACACGATGGAGGCATGGGCCGCCACGGACTACCGCTCGAAGGTCGGCCTTGACGCCGTGGCTCGCTTCCTCGGGGTCGAGTCGACCTGGGGCAGTGGTTCCCAGGTGGCGGAGTGGTACCGCGCCGGGGACGAGGACTCGATGATTCGCCACCTCACCGAGGACGTTCGCACGACCCGCGATGTCTTCCTCCGCATCAAGGGGCTTCGGCCTCACCGCCCGCTCGACGCCCTCGCCCGCCAGCTCGACCTCGCCCACCACCCCGACACCACCCCGACCCCGCAGGATTGACCGATGACGCTCCAAGAATACCGGAAGGCGAACGCCCTCACGATCGACGACCTCTCCGACGCGCTCGACGTGCCTCGGAACACCGTGACCAGCCTCCTCTACCACCACCGCCGACCGTCGATCGACCTCGCCCACAAGATCGAGGACATGACAGGCGGAGCGGTGACGACGAGGGACTGGAGCCGCCCCTCGAAGGCCTCGACCTCGAAGGCCTCGACCTCGAAGGCGTCGACCTCGAAGGCGGCCACCTGATGGGCCGCCGGTCGACCACGAAGGGCAAGCGCTACGAGCGGGAGGTGGTTCGGGTCTTCGAGGCCGCCGGTCACCGAGCCCGCAGGATGGCGCCACTCCAGGCGAGGATCGGGGGCGATGTCCCCGACGTGGAGGTCATCGCGACCGCCCCCGTCGACGACCTCGTCCTCGCGGTCGAGTGCAAGGTCGGGGCCCGCAACCCGAACCCTCACGCCGCGATGGCTCAGGCGATCGAGTCCGCCCCCGCTGGGGCGCTCCCGGTCGTCGTGAGTCGGAAGGATCGAGGCGAGTCGCTGGCGACCCTCCGCCTCGACGACCTCCTCCACCTCCTCCGCCTCGTCGGGGAGGGTGGCGTCGAGCCGGTCGACGAGCCCGCCCACGTGGTCGACCTCGCCGCCGCGTGTCGGCGAGTCTCGCTCCGAGTCAAGGCCGCCGCCGCCGCCGCCTACGCGGACGCGGACGCCTACCGCGATCCCTCTCCGAGGGTCACCGGCCCAGCCGACGAGCCGTGAAGGGCTCGTGGTAGTCTCCCTCCATACAGCGACACCGGGCCGCGATCACGGTCCCGGTGTCGAGCCCTCGAACCTCTGCCAAGGTGAGAGCATGACAGACCGTAGCACGACCGACCCGACCCTCGGAGGCGAGCCGTGAACCGCTGGCAACCCTGCCCCGACGACCTCGTGGCCGAGGCGGACCGCGTTCGCTGGAGCAAGGATCGCCCAGCTCCCGGCGTGGTCGGCTACCTCATCGCGTGGCGAGTGCTCCGCGACGGTGGTCGCCTCTCGAACCGCGTCCTCGCTGACCACCTCGGCTGGAGCCGGTGGTCGGCGTCCCAGACCTTGAAGAGGGTCCGCGACGACCTCGAACGGTGGCGTCAGTACACCGCCCCCGCCGCCGCCGCCGCCCCCGTCAAGACCCCCGAGCCATCGACGGCGCCGCTACCACTTAGCGGGCCGGACCGGCCACTTTCCGGCCACTCGCCGGCCACTCACCGGCCAGCAACCGGCCACCCTCTCCGAGTATTGTCGGGGGGTTACGCGGGCCCGCCGGCCACTCACCGGCCACTCACCGGCCACTCACCGGCCGATATGCGGGCGCGTACTAGTACAACTACAACTACAACTACAACTACACCTAGAGAGAACACGCGGGCGGAGGGTTCCCCGTCGCCGCAAGCGGCGCCGCCTCTCCCCGTGTCGAAGACCTGGGACCGAGTGAACCAGCTCCGCGCCGAGGTCGTCCCCGGCGCTCGGGCGCTCAAGCTCACCCCGGCGCGGAGGCGCCACCTCAAGGCGAGGATCTCCGAGCATGGACCGGAGGCGGTGGTCGAGGTCTGGCGGTGGGCGCTCACCTCGTCCGCCTCTCGGGCCGCCTTCCTTCGCGAACAGGGCTTCGTCCGACCGGACACGCTTCACCGTGCGAGCAAGTTCCCGAGCTACCTCGACCTCGCCCGCGAACCCGCGACCCCGGAGGCTCGCCGCTCGTCGGCAGGCGGAGACCTCGACACCTTCCTCGCCGACGACGACGACAGGACGACAGGATGACAACGACAGGACTCAAGGCCGCATGGCGGCGCCTTCGAGACGCGGGTCACCGGCTCGACGCTGGGACCCCCATCGAGGCCGCCTTCGAGACGTGGGCGACCGCCTTCGAGGGCGTCGACGACGCCGTCCTCGGTGAGGCGGTGGGTAGGTGGATCTCCTGGGTCGCCTCGGGCGGGTGCCCCTACTCGGACCGGGGTCGCTTCCCGGCGACGTGGGTCCTCGGTGGACTCATCGCCGAGGAGCACCGACGACGCCCGCCGACCGAGGCCGACCTCCAGGCGGGGAGGTGGTGGCCGCCGACCGGCTCGACGGCGACCCCCGACCAGTGGATGTGGAGCCGAGCCTCAGAGGTGGTCGCGAGCCGTCACCGAGACGCGGGCTGCGCTGGGGTCTGGCGGTTGGAGGATCGCCTCGCTGGACTCATGCACGCGAACTACACCGGGACCGGCCTCGCGCCCGAGTGGCCCGACCCACCGGGGGCGAAGACCCACCGGGCATGGATCGAGCGGAACCGCTCGGCATCGTGCGGAGGTCTCGCGGTCGGGCTGTGCCTCGTCGTGGACCCGTCGCGAGCTGGGGAGGCGGTCGCCGACGAGCGGGCTCGACTCATGGCTCGCGAGGGCGAGGGCTCGACCCTGCGGAGGGAGCACACCCTCGCCGCGTGGGTCCGAGCGGGGGGGCAGCCATGACCGGCGATCCCATGGTCGACACCGTGATCGCGATCCTCCTCGCCCTCTGGGGCGGATCTCACCTCTGGCGGTGGGCCGCCTCGATGCCCCGGAGTGACCGATGAGCCCGATCCTCGCAGGTGTCATCGCGGGTGTGCTCTGCGCCGTGTCCGGGCTGGTCGGCTACCGGCTCGGCTCGCATCGTGGCGTGCGATGGACCCTCGACCAGATGAAGGGCGCCCCCGGGTATGAGGTCGTCTATCTACACACGCTGGCTCGGATGCGGGCCGCCTCGATGCCCCGGGAGGACCGATGAGACGGCGACACCACACCGCGCTCCTGATGGCCGCAATGCTGGGGGGATTGGCCCCCGCCGCTCCGCCGCCGCCATCCCGCCGAGACGACGACGACGACGACGAAGATCCGCCTCGGTTCCGCCGCATCATCGGCGCCGATCCGACCCGCGCCAGCATCGACCATGAGCGGGCCCCCGGCCCCATCGCGCGCACCTGTGGGCGCTGCCGGGCCCAGCCCGGCGAGGAGTGCCGGGGCCCCCGTGGTCGATACCGATTCCACCGTGCCAGAGCCCAGGAGGACCGATGAACACCGACAAGCCCGACGCCCGCCGAACGCACGACGTCGCCTCCTGCTCACAGTGCCCCCTCCTCGGACAGCATGGCAGCGGATTCTTTACCTCCCACTGGTGCAGCCATCCGGGGGCACCCTACGCCCTCTCAAGCTCCGAAAACTACCGGCTGCCGAAGTCCAATGGGGGTCGGGCAGAAGGGTGCCCGCTGGAATCAGGGCCACTCACGCTGCGCGCTCACCACGTGACCATGCACGCCGACGAGCCTCACCCGCTGGAGGCCGACCTCACCGCCGAGCGTGAGGCGCACGCCGCGTTGCGTGCGCGGATCGAGGGGCTACCCGCGCAGGTAGCCGCCGACATCGAGGCGATGCCCATCCCCGACGAGGCCAGGAGTCCCATGTGGGCCATTCATGACGAGATGTGCGCCCGTGTCCAAGACCTCCTCGCCCCAGACCCCGAGCCCTCGCCGGGCGGTGGGTCGTGACCGGCGCCGCGCTGACCCTGTGGGCCGGGTGCGTTGCCCTCGCCGTGTGGGCTGTGCCCCACCTCTGGCGATGTGCTCGGCTCCTGCTCCTCGCTGTGGCGTGGGGATGGGTCACCACCCCGACCGAGGCGGGGCGGTGGGCGTGGCGGGCTATGATCGAGGGACGAGGTGGTGATGAGTGACCCGGTCCTGAGTGTGACGATCTGGCAGGCCTCCGCCATGGTCGTCGCCACCGCCGGCCTATCATCGGCTATCTCTCGGCTCCTCGCCCCGTGGAGGTCAGTCCAAGAGCTAGTCGATCGCCACGACCGGATCCTCCTCCGACCGGACACCGGGCGATCCGTCGTCGACCGGCTCGACACCCTGGAGGCGTACCGAGCCGAACAACGACAGGCCGACGCGGACCTTCGGGCGATCTTGAGTCGCATCGATCGAGCGGTGGAGCGGCTGGTCGAGGAGGAAGGGGGGGGGACCGGTGGCGGCGCAAGCGCGTAGAGTCTCGGGGATGATTGAGGCGGCGCTCGCTGTCCTCGACGCCGAGGAGGAGCGACACGTCGAGGGTGGCGCCGTCGAGGGCGAACTCGTCGAGGGTCGACAGCCCGCGCCACTCGGAACGGTGGTTCCCGACTGGATGCGTGAGTTGTGGGCGGGGCAGGCGGGGGCGCTCGTCGCCGGTCGGACGTGCCTCGTCGAGCTACCCGACCGTCGACGGGTGAGGATGCGGCTCCATGAGACCCCCGGCGGTGGGCTGGTCTGGAAGCGCGACACCGAGGCCGAGGCCGCCTACCTCGCCGAGCGCCGAGCCCAGGCGGAG
>JAERSX010000693.1 GCA_016845285.1 Deltaproteobacteria bacterium
GTAGAGGGCCCGCCCTTGTCTCAGCAGTCCACGGAAGCCCGGCAGCACGACCGGCCGTCGCGCCAGCCAGGCCGTGGTCTCGCCGCTGGCCTCCACCCTGTGCTTCAGCTCATCACGACACACCGCACAGCGTCCGCAGACCTTGGCCTCGTCGTCGCCGAGGTGACAGCGCAAGGTCTGCATGAGGCAACCCGAGGCGCTGGCGTAGGCCATCATTGCCTCGAGGCCCCGAGAGCGCACGGCCCGCTGGTTCACGTAGCGGTCGAGCACCGGCAGCCCCGTCTTCCCGGCATCTACGTAGACCTGACGGCGCTGGCGCATCTCCTTGACCAGGAAGCCCTGCTCCACGAGCTCGGCGAGCACAACGGTGACCCGAGTGGGGTGCAAGCCCGTGACCCGCCGGAGCTCCGTCAGGGTCCGGGGCTCTGATGCGGCAGCCTCGCGGAGGAGGGTGAAGTCGCGGGACTCCGGCTGAGCACTGTGGATGAAGTAGTCCTGCACCTTGCGATCACGCGGATCGAAGAGGAGCAGGCCGCGGGCAGGCAGGCCGTCCCGACCGGCGCGTCCCACCTCCTGGTAGTAGGCCGTGATCGAGCCGGGCACGTCGACGTGCACAACCACGCGCAGATCGGACTTGTCGATGCCCATTCCCAGCGCGTTGGTGGCCGCGATGGCCCTGAAGCGGCCCGCCACGAAGTCGGCCTGCAGCGCCTTCTTGCGCTCCGGTGGAAGGCCAGCATGGTACGCGGCCACCTCGTGTCCCTGGAGACGGAGGTACTCCGCCACCACGCCGGTGGCATCGCGGGTGGCGCAGTAGAGCAGACAGCAGCCCGGCTCCTCGTGGAGCAGTTCATCGAGGAGCTGGAGCTTCGCTCCCAGGCCCGCGACCCGAGACACGCCCAGCGCGAGGTTGGGCCTGTCCATGCTGCGGCGGTGCTCCTCGATGGGGGCGAGCTGGGCGCAGATGTCCGCGGCGGTGCGGGCATCTGCGGTCGCGGTGAGCGCCAGCACCCGGACCGTTCCGTGCTCCCGGAGCGAGCGGGCGAAGCGGCCGATCTCCCGGTACGACGGTCGGAAGTCGTGGCCCCAGGTGCTGATGCAGTGGGCCTCATCGATGACGAGCAGGCGAACGTCGAGGCCATGGAGCCAGGCCAGACGGTCCACCCGATCGAGCTGCTCAGGGGCGAGGAAGAGGATGGCCAGCTCTCCCCGATCGGCACGAGCGATGACCTCGGCGTTGGCGGCCTCGTCCTGGTCACTGTTGATGGTGCCCGCAGGAATGGCGAAGCGCGTGGCGAGATGGTCGAGCTGGTCGCGCATGAGGGCCAACAGAGGAGAGATGACCACCGTGAGCCCGCCCAGGGCGACGGCGCTGAGCTGGTAGATCAAGCTCTTTCCGTGGCCCGTGGGCTGGATGCACAACAGATCCCGGCCCGCGAGGAGCGCCTCGATCGCCTCTCGTTGCCCGGGCCGAAAGGCGGACATGCCGAATCGAGTGCCGAGCAGCGCGGCGAGATCTGTTTCCGATTCTGTGTCGATCATGTGGCTGGCCACAAGTTCCCCTCTGACACGCTATACCTTCCTCTTCCCACCGGAGGTCCTCGTGCGCGCTCCCTGGTTGATTGTCGGTCTTTTCCTGACCACCGCCTGCTCGGACTACGAGCTCAATGCTCACCCCAAGGGCGAGAACGGCGAAGACGCGGGTGGTGAAGCGGTCGGACCCTGCATCCAGGTGAGTCCCACCAGCATCGACTTCGGCGAAGTGCTCGTCGACGACAGCGCGACCCAGCCCATCACCATCGCCAATCGCTGTGGCTCCGAGGGAAGTCCGAACACCCTCGACCTCGACCTGACTGCCGTGACCTTCGACGGCAACGAAGAAGGCACCTACTCGCTGACCACCCTGCCCGCGACCACCCTGGCGGGCAACGAGGAGATCGAGGTCACGCTGACCTTTACCCCCGACGCCGTCGACACCTTCGGCGCCGCAGTGTGGGTCGACAGCACCGACGAGGCCAGCCCGCGCGAGGTCGTGTCCGCCGTGGGCGAAGGCGTCGAGTACATCGGTGAGGAAGAGACCGAGCCCGTCGAGGGCGAGCCCGTCTCCGATGCCGGCGCCGACCAAGAGGTGGCCCCGCTCGACACGGTGGTGCTCGACGGCACCGCCTCCTACGACCCGGACGGCAACGAGCCCCTCACCTACTCCTGGTCCTTCGCCAGCACTCCCTCGGGCTCCTCGGCCTCGCTGAGCAGCAGCAGCTCCCCTGAGCCGCGCTTCTTCGCCGACCTCGCAGGCACCTACGAGCTCGATCTGCAGGTCACCAACAGCATCGGTGTCATCGACTCCACCCCGGACACGGTGGTCATCGAGGCCGTCCCGTCGAGTTCGTTCTACGTGCAGCTCACGTGGGACACCGCCATGGACCTCGACCTGCACCTCCTCGACGGCTCGGGCCCCCTCTTCAAGTCCCCGGGCGACGCCTGCTATTGCAACACGAACCCCAACTGGGGTGGCAGCGGCTCGACCGATGACGCCTCCTTGGACATCGACGCAATCTACGGGTACGGCCCCGAGACCACCACCATCGAGGCTCCTGCCGATGGCGACTACGCCATCCGGGTGCACTTCTACGGTGAGAGTGGATTCCCCGAGTGCTTCGGCGCATGCCAGGCCTCCGAGGCCACCGTCGATCTCTACATCGACGGCGTGCTCACCGAGACCTGGACCGAGACCCTGACCGACCAGGGCGACGTGTGGGAAGTCGCGACCCTTGCATGGCCCGATGCCACGGTCAGCCACGAGCTGAACATGTCGAGCACCACGCAGATCAGCTGCTACTGATACGGACGGGTCCGCACTGAGCGACTGCTGCTGACGACGAATCTCGTCCCTCGGGACGACACGTCTACGTTGGGTGCCCGGGGGCGCTTACCGCCGGCCGCCCTTTCCGACCTTGCCGCTGGTTCGTTCCTGTCGTTCCATTCGTTCCTGTCGTTCCTTGGCCGCCCTCTCGGGAGGAACCGTAGGGACCTTCGTAGGGTCGATGGCGATGGATTGGGGGTCGGGGTTGTCGCGCTCGTACTTTGCCCCCCAGACGCGATCTACAGTCCACCGAATTCGTGCGTCCTGGTGTCGAATCCCCTCGCGCAGCAACGCCACGCCTCCGGAGTCACCGACGCGAGAGGCGGCCTCGAGCACACAGATCATCACGTCGACCACGGGCTCGCTGGCCACCAAGCGACGACTGGTTCCAAGGTAGTTGGCCACCACCATGCCATTGCCTACAGGAACCGACGACGGCCAGAGATCGACAAGGTGCGTCTTGGCCAATGCCTCAGGCGACCCGGACTCGTAGAACTCACCGGCATTGGGGTCGGCCGTGGTCATCACGCCCATCACCGCATTGGTCCATCCCTGAAGGTCGCGTCCTTCGGCCATGGAGCCAACAACCATTCGCCAGGCCAGAGCGGCCCGCACGTGAACCACTTGCTCCGGCAGCAGGCGAGCCAAGCTGCCATCGAGGCTCGCCGCGCCATCTACTGCTGACTTGGTGGCCCCCGCCCAGAAGCGGCCCTGGGTCGCCACGGAGAGCTCTGGATCTCGGTCATCCCAGGTATCTGCGATGACAGTGGCCGATGCCCGGAATTCGTCCCAGTCGATGGGACCAAGGTCATACCGACTGGCATCGATGGTGCGGGCGTTGACAAGGTGCGCGAGGCAGCGCGCCGCGTAGGTGCCTGCGGTCAGGCAGAGCTCCGAGGCATCAGGGTAGCGACGATCCCACTCCTGCCCCACCATCAGCTCAGCCGAAGCGAAGATGCACTCCTCGTGCAATCGCTTGCTGGTCAAACCAGCACAGAGACCGGCGATGAGGGCAGCATCACCATCTTTCGCGGCTTCGAGCGCTGCCGGGTGCAGGCAGATCGAGTCGCCAGCCGTACAGCTCCCCACTATTGGCGTCACATCGGCGTAGCGAGACACGGTTGTGTCCGCATGGATGAGCTCAGAGCTGGCGGGCCCGATTCCACCGACCTCCACCTCGCCCTGGGTTTGCTCCGGCTTCACCCACAGGTGGTGACGCGACGCTCGCTTGTCGCACTCACTCTCGAGTCCAGCCTGGGCGAGGTGAGGACAGATGGCGGTCGCCTGGTTGGACGCCACCTGGATCGCGTCGTTCATCACCGCGATTCTTCTCTCGGGTGTGGGCTGGCTGACGATCAGCTCCGCCACAGTCTCCGGCCCCTTGAGCAGGGCCCGCTCGATATCTGTGGTATCGACCACATCTGTGTTGTCGGTGGCCTGGGTGCCAGCCCCGCCATCGCAACCAGCACTCAACAAGATGTATGCGGCGCTCATGCTGAGAGCGCGGAGTGGGCGGTCGACGGACGTCATGCAGACCACCGAAGTAACCGCTTGCGCACATCCGCCATGAGGCCGTTGGAGATTCACTGTCTTCGAGGAGAGCTCGAACCAGCTTGAAGACGGTTTCATCGGCGGAGACTCCCTGTTGGCGCTCCCTTTTGATGGATCGGGGTGGCCCGGGACATTTCACGCAGGGCAGGAGCCGGCACTAGACGAGGCCGGCCCCCGTGCCCTCGGTACGGGCTCTGTGAACTCGATCGGTTCACCGCCGCCTCATACGAGGAGACGAATACCGCCCGCTGGCCCCTCCGAAATTGGCAGCGCCCGCACCGGCAGGACCGGCACGGGCGCTGATAAGCGGTGGCCGAGGCTCAGCCGCAGACGTCTGCACAGGCGCTGGGCATGCCCTCGCCGGTGGTCCAGAAGTCGCAAGACATGGCCTCGACTTCGTCGACGCAGGTCTGGGCGCTGGCCTTGTCGAAGTCGCAGTCGCTGTCTGCGTCCTCGCCGTCGCTTTCCTCTGCCTCGGTGTCGCACATCAAGGTGTAGGCGTCATCGAAGGTGGTCTGTGCGGTCTCCTCGTCCAGCCCGAGCTCCATGTAGCCGTCGACAGCATCGGTCTCGCAAGAGGCCATGTTGTCGCAGATCGCGGTGGCGTAGTCTTCGGCGAAGGTGTCTTCGTCGTAGCAGCCAACGAGAGAGCCAACGGTAAGGGCAATGAGCAAGTTCTTCATGGGTTCCTCCATCATGAGTGTCGGCGCGCTTATCGCGTGCGCAGACATGTGCCACCCCGGCGGATCCTATGTTGCCGGGCGGAACATGCAGAGGCGACCCGTCCGCCGAACTCACTCGCAGGGTCACCACCATCCACTGGCACGGGCTGGGCATTCGCGCAGGGTCGCCGAAGCCGTCCCCGTCAGCGTCGGCAGATCAGTTGCTCAGGACACAGCCCGTGTCGTCGGCCCTGTCGCCGAAGGCCACGCGCAGGAGCACGTCGAGCATCCTCACGGCGACCACCTGACCCCTGTGGTGAGGCTCGGCATCGTGTAGTCGATCCAGGTCGTGGCGGCGGCGCCCCAGTTGTAGGAGTTCGTGTACGACTCGACCGTGGTGTACGAGGTGTACTGCTGGACGCTGGCTCCGCGGTACCAGATCGGGGTGGAGCCGTAGGAGTAGGTGGAGCTTCGGTTGCCGAGGGTCACGCCCTTGGGGGAGGCCTCCAGCGTCGAGGGCAGCCAGCCGCTCGTGCTGACCGGGCAACCGCTGCTGAGGGCGAAGCCGCTGCGCGTGGGCCCCAGGTTCCAGCGCGCCGAGTCCGCGAGGCCTACGTGGTCCGTGGTGCGGAAGAAGCCGTCGCTGGCCCACATGTAGGACACCGACCACGTGCACTGGATGGTCGCCATGCTGGACGTGCGGATGGCGAGGACGCCCTGGATGTCGGTGAAGGTGGCCTGCCAGCCCCAGCCGTACCCCGAGGCGTAGGTCCAGTGGTCGATGCCTGACCAGGTCCAGTCGCTGTGGAGGACGCGGCCGGAGCCGGCGACGACCCAGGCGGCAGCCACTCCGACCTCGCAGTCCGCCCCCCCCGCGCAGTCCTCGTCGAAGCAATCGATGTCGCCATCGCTGTCGTTGTCGACCTCGTCGGTGCAGTCCTGCTCGGTGCAGGCGTCCTTGCACTGGCCGTCCTCGCAGTCGACCAGGCCGTCGCACTCGTTGTCGACGCCGTCGTCGCACGCCTCGGTGGCGTCGGTCCAGGCCAGGGACTCGTCGTCGTCGCAGTCCCCGTCGTTGTCGACAAATGCACCGGGCGCGGTGCACTGGGACAGGGC